>JAEUKG010000101.1 GCA_016794325.1 Myxococcales bacterium
CGAACGATCCGTGACAGCGGCGATTGCAGCCATCGCAGCAAGTGGCGCCGCTGGCGCGGAGCGTTCGCGTCAGGGCTGACCGACACCAAGCCGCCCGCCCGCGGCGCGCCCGGGCCGCGAGCGGCGCGTGGGAAGGGGCTCGCTCGGTCGCGACGGCATACGCGACGAGCCGCCGCTGCGACGGGCGCGTCGGGGGCGGTCAACCTCTGTCCCCGAACCTCTGTCCCCAAACCTCTGTCCCCAAACCTCTGTCCCCGAACCCGAACGCGAACGGTTCGAGCTCGCGAGCGGCCAAGGAGGCTCGAGCGCCAGGGGGCCACTCAGCGGATGAGGCGATCTCGACGGCGGCGGCGGCCTCCACGCACTCTCCGCGCGCGATGGCGTACACGCGAGCCTTGTCGGCGGGGCTCACGCGCCCCGCGGCCTCGGCGGCGTTGAGGCACGCTTCGGGTTCGGGTTCGGGTTCGGGTTCGGGTTCGGGTTCGGGGACAGAGGTTTGGGGGCAGAGGTTCGGGGGTGGAGGAACCCTCTTCGCCGACCGTCGCGCCCCGACGGCGAGGGGCGAAGGGTGACGGGCGGCGGGCGAAGGGTGAAGGGTGAAGCGCTGGCCTGGTCTTCGGGCGCGGGTGCGGCGAGGGGGCCGCCCTCGCGAGGCGCGCGGGTGGTAGTATCGGCGCCCCATGAGCGACGACACCTCCAAGGCCCTGTTCGAGCGCGCGAAGCGCGTCATCCCCGGCGGCGTCAACAGCCCCGTGCGCGCGTTCAAGAGCGTCGGCGGCGATCCCGTCTTCGTCGACCGCGCCGAGGGCGCGTACCTCTTCGGCGCGAACGGTGCAAAATACATCGATTTCGTCGGCTCCTGGGGGCCGATGATCCTCGGCCACGCCCACCCGGCGATCGTGGCCGCGATCACCTCCGCGGCGGCACGAGGGACGAGCTACGGCGCGCCGACCGAGCTCGAGATCCGGTTCGCCGAGAAGGTGATCGCGCTCTACCCGTCGATGGAGATGGTGCGCGCGGTGTCGAGCGGCACCGAGGCGACGATGGCCGCGCTCCGCGCCGCGCGCGGCTACACCGGCCGCGATCTCGTGGTGAAGTTCGAGGGCTGCTACCACGGCCACGCCGACTTCCTGCTCGTGAAGGCGGGCTCGGGCGCGATGACGCTCGGCATCCCCGACTCGGCCGGCGTTCCCGCGCGCGTCGCCGAGGGCACGGTGACGCTCCCCTACAACGACGTGCCCGCGCTCGAGGCGCTCTTCGCCAGCCGCGGCAAGGACATCGCGGCGGTGATCCTCGAGCCGGTCGTCGGCAACATGGGCGTCGTCCCGCCGAAGCCGGGCTTCCTCGAGGCGATCGTCTCCGTCTGCGCCAAGCACGGCGCGGTGTCGATCTTCGACGAGGTCATGACCGGCTGCCGCGTCGCGCGGGGCGGCATGCAGGAGCGCGCCGGCCTGCGCCCCGACATGACGTGCCTCGGCAAGATCGTCGGCGGCGGCATGCCCCTCGCGGCGTACGGCGGCAAGCGCGCGATCATGGAGAAGGTGGCGCCGCTCGGGCCCGTGTACCAAGCGGGCACGCTGAGCGGAAACCCCATCGCGGTGAGCGCGGCCCTCGCGCTCCTCGAGCGGCTCGACGGCGCGGTGTACGAGAAGCTCGAGGCGCTCGGAGCGCGCCTGCAAGCGGGGTTCGAGCGCTCGCTCGCGGCTGCGAAGGTGACGGGCTGCGTGCAGCGCGTGGGCTCGATGGTCACGCTGTTCTTCACCGAGGGGCCGGTCACCGACTTCGCGAGCGCGAGCAAGGCCGACACCAAGCGCTTCGCGGCGTGGCACCGCGGGCTCCTCCAGCGCGGCGTCTACTGGCCGCCGTCGCAGTTCGAGGCGGCGTTCCTCTCGGCCGCGCACACCGAGGCCGACGTCGACGCCGCGATCGCCGCGAGCGAAGCCGCCCTCCGCGACTGACGAGCGGTGGTTGGCCTGACGCGCAAGACCCGCGCGGTGCGAGGCGGTGCGACATCACCGCGCGTGCAGGGCTGCGCGAAATGTCATCACCCCTCTTGGGCGATGACGTTCGTTCAGTGACGCGCGCCTCGCGGCGTCTTTCTCGAGGTGTCGTCACGTCGAGGAGCCAACTGGATCGACGCGATCTCACCCTCGAGGGTGATGTGAGAAGGTGCGACCCATCGACGTCGCGCGCGGCGAACGTCGTTGCCCGCGTCCATCTCGATCGTCATGCTCGAGACTGCGAGCGCGCGCTCCTCTGCGGAGAGCGACGCGACGCGGGGAGAGGCGAGCGTGCGGGGAAGGTCGAAGCTGCCGGCGCTGGTGGCCGGGGCGATGGTGGCGATCGTGGCGGCGTGCGCGGGGCCTGCGTCGGACGACGACGGCGAGCGCGTGGGGACCGCGAGCGAGGCGCTGCAGACGAGCCTCGCGGCGGCGGCGGACACGACCGTCGACGAGGACCATCCCCATCGAGCTAGCGGGGGCGCGAGCGCGCTCTTGGTCGAGGGCGACGGCGAGAGCCACGTCCTCGTGCGCTTCGATCTCGCGAGCGCGGCGGGCTCGCTTTCGCGCGTCGACTCGGCGACGATCGTGCTCACGGTGCTCGGGGGAGCCCGGCGGTGCGGCGGGCACGGGCAGCCGCTCGCGGTTCACCGCATGCGGCGAGCCTGGACCGAGGCCGGGGCGACGTACCGCTGCCCCGACGACGCGGTCCCGACGAACGGCTCGTACGAGTGCCCGGCGGGCGGGTGGGACATGGATCCGCGGCGCCCGAGCGACGCGCCGTGGGTGACGCCGCCGACCGACGTGGAGGTCGTGCACGACGGCCGCGCGGGGACGGTGCGCTTCGACGTGACCGCCGACGTCCGCGCGTTCGTG
>JAEUKG010000108.1 GCA_016794325.1 Myxococcales bacterium
GCGTCGTCCCACGCCGTGGCGGCGTCTCTTCCGCCCTTCGGAGTCGAGCCCGCGCGCGGCGCGTAGCGATCCATCGCCACCTCGTTCTTCTCCAGCGTCGTCGCGAGGGTGATCGCCGCCGCGCGATCGAACGACCGCTCCGAGAGGTGGAGCTCCGCGACCACCCCCTTGCGGGTGTGCAGGATCACGCGCTCACCGGGGAGCTCGAGGAGCAGCGTCGCGTCGGCGAGGCGCTCGGGCTTCGCCCGGCGCGCGCGTCGATCGTCCACGCGCTCGTCGCCCTGGAGCGACCACGTGGAGGTCGGCCGCGCGCGCTTGCCCGCGGGGCGCTCGCCGCGCTCGTCGAGCGCCCGGTCGGCGAGCGCGTCCGCGCGCTGCTCGAGCGTGTCTTCGGCGGCGGCCACCGTGAGATCGAGCTTCGGCGAGAGACCGCGGCTCGTGGCCGTGCAGCGGAACGCGTCCTCGTCGTACGCCAGCGAAAGCGAGCCGGTCGCGACCGCGCGCACCGCCCGCTCCGGCATCACGCTCTCGCAGCTCCCGTTCATCCAACCCGCCCACCGCGATCCGCAGGCAAACGCCGTCAGCCCGATGGCGAGCGTCCACCCGGCGAGCGACCAGCCCATCATCTTCTTCGCCGAGGTCGTCTTGCCCATCGCGAAGAGCCCGCCGTCGAAGAAGCCGAGCACGTACGGAGCGTTGCGCCGCAGCGCGATCGCGCCCTTGATCCACACCACCGCCAGGTGAGGGAGACCGACGAGGGCCACGAGACCGATGAGCACGGCGTAGACGACGAGATCCATGGCTTCGCTGCGTCGTACGGCCCGACGGCGCCCGATCTCCCCCGGAGCGTCCAATCCGCCGGCGGCGGCCGGCGCGCCGAACGGGAAGAGCTCCGTTCGCGGCGGCGTTTCTCGAGGCGTGAGACTTCACGGGTTCGCCCTCGCAGCGCTCGTCGCCGCTTGTCACGCCGACGCACACAACCCCTCGGACGCCGTCCCCGTGGGGCCTCCGACCGCCGCCGCGCCGCCGGCGCTGGCGGACGCGCCCCCTTCGCCCGCGAGGGCCGCCGACGCGCCGTCACCTCCCAAGGCCCGCTCGGGCGTGGAGCCCCTCGTCCGCGCCACGCGCTGGGTGTGCGAGGAGCAGTCGTGCGACGGTCGACCGCAGATGGCGTACGACTACCTCCCGGCGGTGGCCGCCGACGGCTCCGTCGCGTTCGTGGAGGAGCCCGACGGCTGGGGTCATCACGCCGAGGTGGGCGTGCACGTCGTCCCGCCCGACGGCGCCGATCGGCACGTCCCCGTGTTCGCGCCCGCGCCCACCGGCACCTACGCCGACTTCGCGAAGCACCGCGCCGAGCACGAGGCGACGCTGCGGAAGGCGAACGAAGCGCTCTGGGGCCGAGGGTTCCGCCCGCTCGTGCGCCTCTCGCGGCACGAGCCGCGCGGGACGCTGCTCGTCTTCTCGAGCGGCGGGACGCGGGTGGAGCTCGGCTACCCCGACGAGCGCTCGGTCGGCTCGCCCCGCTTCGACTCCCTGCGCGTCTACGCGAGCGGCGCCCTCGTCGTCGAACGCAAGCGCTTGCCGGACATGACGGGCTGCAGCGAGCGCGACGTGACCGTCGACGGCGTCGACCTCGAGCGGCGCGTGCTCGCGCTCACCTTCACGAACGGGATGACGACCCACGCGTGCGACGGCGTGCCCGAGCCCCAGATCCGCCACGTCGTCCGCTGGTAGCGCGCCGTCGGCGTCGGCCGGCGCGCGTGGTACCTTCGGGCCATGGACATCCCCACGCTGCGCGAGGCCTTCCGCGACAAAGACATCCAGAAGGTCAAGGTCGGCGGCTACGACATCGACGGCGTGCTCCGCGGCAAATACGTGTCGCTCGAGAAGTTCTGGAGCGCCGCCGAGTCCGGCTTCGGCTTCTGCGACGTCATCTTCGGTTGGGACATCGGCGACGTCCTCTACGACAACGCCAAGGTCACGGGGTGGGACACCGGCTATCCCGACACGCACGCACGGGTCGACCTCGACTCGTTCCGGGTGATCCCCTACGAGCCCAAGACCGCGGCGTTCCTCGTCGATTTCGTGATGCCCGACGGCTCGGCCCACCCGGCTTGCCCTCGGTCGCTCCTCAAGAAGGTCGTCGCGGACGCCAAGGCCCGCGGCTACTCGGCCACGTTCGCGTGCGAGCTCGAGTTCTGGATCTTCAAGGAGACGCCGGAGTCGGCCGCGGCCAAGGGCTACCGGGCGATGACGCCCCTCTCGCCCGGGATGTTCGGCTACTCGTGGCTCCGCGAGGGGCAGAACGCCGAGTGGGTGCACGAGCTGTGGGACACGCTCGCCGCCTACGGGATCCCGATCGAGGGCTTCCACACCGAGACCGGGCCCGGGGTCTACGAGGCCGCCCTCCGCTACCAAGACGCGCTGCGCATGGCCGACAACGCCGCGCTCTTCAAGGTCGCGACCAAGGAGATCCTCTCGCGGCGCGGCCTCATGCCGACGTTCATGGCCAAGTGGGCCGCCGACATGCCCGGCTCGAGCGGCCACCTGCACCAATCCTTGTGGACCGACGCGGGGAAGAACGCCTTCTACGACGCGTCCAAGGACGGCGGCTTCAGCGACGTCGCGCGGAGCTACCTCGCCGGTCAGCTCGCGCTCATGCCGGAGCTCACCGCCCTCTACGCGCCCACCGTCAACGCGTACAAGCGCTACGTCCCCGGCGTGTGGGCCCCGCTCACCGCCACCTGGGGCCTCGAGAACCGCACCTGCGCGATCCGCGCCATCCGCGGCGGCGAGAAGGGCACGCGCTACGAGTACCGGCAGACGGCCGCCGACATCAACCCGTACGTCGCGATCGCCACCTGCCTCGCGTCGGGCCTCCACGGCATCGACCAGAAGCTCTCCCCGCCGCCCGAGTCGCGCGGCGACGCGTCGGCGACCGGCAGCGCGGCGGCGCTCCCGCGGACGCTGCGCGAGGCCAAAGACCGCCTCGCCCAGAGCGACGCCGCGAAGCGCATCCTCGGCGAGGGCTTCGTGGACCACTACGTGCGCACCCGCGACTGGGAGGCGCGCCAGTTCGAGCGCGCCGTCACCGAGTGGGAGCTCCGCCGCTACTTCGAGGGGATCTGACCCCGCCACGCCCGAAAACATGGGCGAAATCGCGGCGATCCACCGTCGCCGCGGACCCGCTTTCGTGGTAATCCGGAGGCCATGAGCCTCTCTACGTGGAGCTTCCCGACCACCATCGTCTTCGGCGCGAAGGCGGTGGAGACCCTCGCCAACCACGCCAAGCGCGTGGGCGGCACGCGCGCCCTGCTCGTCTGCGACGCGGGCGTCGTGAAGGTCGGCATCGCCGAGCGGGTGAAGTCGCTCCTCGAGGCGGGCGGCGTGCCGACGCGCGTGTTCGACGGCGTCGACCCGAACCCGGTGGAGAAGAACGTGTTCGACGGCGTCGACGCCTACAAAGCCCACGGCGCCGACGTCGTCGTCTCGCTGGGCGGAGGCTCGCCCCTCGACGCCGGCAAGCTCATCGCGCTGAAGACGACGCACGAGCGGCCGCTCGTCGACTACGACGACGCCACCGGCGGCGATCGCTTCATCACCGCCAACGTGCCGCCGATCCTCACCGTCCCCACCACCGCCGGCACCGGCAGCGACGTCGGTCGCTCCGGAGTGGTGACCCTCGCGGCCACCGGTCGCAAGACGGTCATCTTCAGCCCCTACCTCCTCGCCAAGGTCGCCGTCCTCGACCCCGAGCTCACGGTCTCGATGCCCGCGCGCGTGACCGCCGCCACCGGCTTCGACGCGCTCACCCACTGCCTCGAGGCCTACTGCGCGAGCGGCGACCACCCGATGGCCGACGCGATCGCGCTCGGCGGGCTCGAGCTCTGCGCCAAGCACCTCGCCCGCGCGGTGGAGAAGGGCGACGACCTCGAGGCGCGGGGCGCGATGATGAAGGCCGCGATGATGGGCGCGGTGGCCTTCCAGAAGGGCCTCGGCGCCTGCCACTCGCTCGCGCACCCCCTCTCGAGCGAGAAGGGCATGCACCACGGCCTCGCCAACGCGCTCTGCCTCCCCGCCGTCGTCGCGCTCAACGAGGCGGTCATCGCCGACCGCCTCGACCGCGTCCGCCGCACCCTCGACGCGTCGGCGAAGACGGCGCAGGCCGCCGTCGTCGCGATGCGCGCGAAGATCGGCCTCCCCGGCGGCCTCGGCGCCGAGGGGGTCACGGCCGCCGACATCCCCAAGCTCGCCGACAAGGCGTTCGAGGACGCCTGCCACCGCTCGAACCCGAAGCCCGTCACCCGCGACGACCTCGCTCGGCTGTACGAGCAGTCGCTGTAGGGCCGCCATGCTCCCGGAGAAGAAGCAAGTCCTCATCGTCGACGACGAGCCCAACCTGAGGAAGATCCTCGCGGCCCAGCTCGACCGCGACGGCTACGACGTCCTCCTCGCCGAAGACGGCGCTCAGGGCCTCCAGCTCCTGCGCGAGAACCACGTCGACCTCGTCATCACGGACCTCAAGATGCCGAAGGTCGACGGGATGACCCTCCTCAAGGAGGCGGTGAAGGAGATCCCCGACCTGCCGGTGGTCATGATCACCGCCCACGGCACCGTCGACACCGCGGTCGAGGCGCTCAAGAGCGGCGCGTTCGACTACCTCACCAAGCCCTTCGACAAGGACGAGGTCCGGCAGATCGTCGCCAAGGCGCTGAAGACGCGGCAGCTCGCCGACGAGGAGGCCTCGAGCCCGCAGAAGGCCGTCCCCGGCGCCCGCTTCGGCATCATCGGCAGCTCGTCGCAGCTCGGCGAGCTCTACGCCGTGCTCGACCGCGTCGCCGACAGCCCCACCACCGTCCTCATCACCGGCGAGAGCGGCACCGGCAAGGAGCTCGTCGCCCGCGCCCTCCACGACCAGTCCTCGCGCCGCGACAAGCCGTTCATCAAGGTCAACTGCGCCGCCATCCCCAAGGAGCTCATCGAGAGCGAGCTCTTCGGCTACGAGCGAGGCGCCTTCACCGGCGCGGTGGGCTCCAAGCCCGGCCGCTTCGAGCTCGCGAGCACGGGGACGCTGTTCCTGGACGAGATCGGCGAGATCCCCCTCGAGATGCAGGTGAAGCTCCTGCGCGCCCTCCAAGAGAGCGAGTTCGAGCGCGTCGGCGGCATCAAGACGATCCGGGTCGACGTGCGCCTCGTCGCCGCCACCAACCGCGACCTGAAGAAGAGCATCGCCCAGGGCGCGTTCCGCGAGGACCTGTTCTACCGCCTCAACGTGGTCTCGCTCCGCCTGCCGCCCCTCCGCGAGCGCGCGAGCGACATCCCGCTCCTCGTCGAGCACTTCTTGAGCAAGTTCAACGAGCGGCTGAAGAAGAGCGTCACCGGCGTCGAGCCCGAGGCGCTCGACGCGCTATCCACCTACGGATGGCCCGGCAACATCCGCGAGCTCGAGAACGTCATGGAGCGCGCGGTGCTCTTCTGCGACGGCCAGCGCCTGCGCTTCGACGACCTCCCCGCCGAGCTCCGCGGGAGCCAGGTCCTCTCCACCCCCTTGCCCGAAGCGGCGCTCGACGTGCCGCTCTCCGGCGAGGGCGGCCTCAAGGAGCACGTGAAGGTGGCGATGAGCCGCCTCGAGCGCGAGCTCGTCAGCCGCGCGCTCAAGCAGACCAACAACAACGTCACCCACGCCGCGCGCCTCCTCAAGATCTCGCGCAAGGGACTCCAGCTCAAGATGAAGGAGCTCGGGTTGCGTGAAGGCCCTGGTGACAAGAGCGACTGACCGAGGCAGCGCGTCGAGGACGGTTCGTTCGCGCGCGGCAGCGCCGCGCGTGCGTGGGGGGAGCGGAGGAGGTCTCGCGGGCGTCGCGGCGGCGCTCGCCGTCGCGTGGATCGCGCTCGGTTGCGGGTCGAAGAAGGACCCGCCGCGGGGCGGCTCGTCCGCCAGCGTCACGCCGACCCCGCCGCGCCCCAGCGCGTCGGCGTCCGCGGGCGCGCCCCGACCCGGCATGGCGTGGGTCCCCCCGGGCAAGGTGGTCGCCGGAACCCCCGTCGGGCGCGTCCCCCGCATCGCCGAGGAGGAGCCGGCCGGGGTCCCCACCGATTTGAAGGGATTCTACATCGATCTCTACCCCCACCCCAACGAGGCGGGGGCGCTGCCGACCACCAACGTCTCGCGCGACGACGCCGCCCGCCAGTGCGAGGCCAAGGGCAAGCGGCTCTGCACCGAGCTCGAGTGGGAGCGGGCGTGCAAGGGCCCGGACGACTCGACCTACGAATACGGGGCCGCCTATCGGTCCGCCACCTGCGGCACCGGCGTCGCCGTCGAGCAAGCCGCCCGCTCCCCCATCGGAGAGCGCGTCGCGTGCAAGAGCGGCTTCGGCGTCCAAGACATGCACGGCGGCGTGTGGGAGTGGACCCAGAGCAAATGGGCGCGCGGGGCCGTCGACCGCGACCTCGCCGTGCTCAAGGGCGGCAACGCCGTCGCCGGCGAGATCGTCGGCCGCTGCGCCAACGCGAGCGCGCGCCCGCCGTCGACCAAGGCCGCGACCGTCGGCTTTCGATGCTGCGCCGGCCCGAAGAACGAGGCCGAGGTCGCGCTCCCCCACGAGCCCAAGCCGAGCTTCGAGCGCTCGAAGAACGCCCCCGCGGTGTCCGCCACCCTGGGCGCCGCCGCGCTCGCTGCCTGGGGCGTCGACGAGCGCTCCTTCTACAACTACCCCGGCGCGTGGCTCTGGCGCCCCGTCGCCAACGAGGAGCTCGTGGTGCTCGTCGGCTGCACCCCCGACTCGCCGACCCGATGCGCCGTCGCCGTCGGGCGCGTGACGCCGAAGCCGGTGGTGCTCGCCCAGTTCAAGGTCGGGGCGATCGCGCCCACCTGGGAGCTCGCCCCGAACGACAGCCGAGTGCTCCGCGGCCAAGGTTTCCGGCCCGCCGGCGCCTACCGCGCCGAGCTCCGCTACCTCTACGGGCGCATCGACCTCGTCGACGGCAAGCCCTGACGGTCGCTCACGGCGCGCGTCGGACGCGCGGGAGGATCTCGTCGACGTCGTCGCCCGAGTCGACGGGTGGCGGCGACCACGGCCGGCTGGAGCGCACCGAGCCCTCGACCCGCGTGCGGAAGCGCTCGAGCATGATGTGCACGCCGTCGCGCGTGTCGCGCACGACCCAGCTCCGCGGCAGCGGCATCGAGGGCGCGGCGAGCAGCTCGAAGCGGCAGATCGACTCTTCTTTGCCCACGGGCGCGACGTGCACGAACACGCGGAGGTCGTCGAGGTTGCCGCGCACGAGCCGCCCGCGAAACGCGACCCCCTCGGCGACGGGCACCGGCCGGAAGCGGAGGATCGCCCAGATGTGCTCGTTCGTGACCGTCGGCACGCGGAGGTAGACGTCGGCCTCGTCCCCTTCCTTGCGCACGACGACGCTCTTCTCGACGTACGGGTTCAGATCCACGATGTGGCGGAAGTCCGTCGCCGCGGCGACGGCCACGTGCAGGGGCGCGCGCACGCGCACCAGACCGCCCGCGGTGGGCAGCGAGCCGTCGCCGTCGCCCGCGGGGATCGAGTACATCGCGACCCGAGACGTCGCCGAAGCGAGCGGGGGCCGCGCCGCCTCGGCGGGATCCGCCTTCGCCGCCGGCGCGGCGGGCGGCAGCACCACACCCGGGGCCGCGATCGGCTCCGGCGCGCTCGCGCAGCTCGCCGACAGCGCGATCGCGCCGACCCCCAATGCCGCTCGGATTCGCATGTTCCCCGGTGCGCTTCGACCCACCCGCCCCCCCGACCTTGGGTCACCTCTGGATGACGACGCTGTCGTAACGGATGTCCGCGACCGCCCGCGGATCCGCGCTGCGCGCGCCGAGATCGATCGCGGCCTCGGTCACCCCGATCGGAAATGGGGCGAAGGTGCGGGGCATCGACGTGCTCGTCCCGGCCGTCAGCGTGAAGGTCGTCTCCGTCGCCGACATCACGAACTTAAGCTCGATGCGCTTGGTCGTGCCGACGACCGGCGTGACCAGCGGGGTCGCGTCGTAGCTCGTGCCCGGGGTCAGGAGATCGAACCTGAGCTCCCCCGACGCGTTCCGCATCTTGAGCTCCGTGAGGAACTTCGACCCCGATTGGTTCTCGTAGACCCGGAGGAGGCTGACCACCGGCGGGACTCCGGCGTCGGAGTCGAGCGCGGCCACGTGGAGGTCGAAGGCGATGGTCAACGTCCCGTACGCGAACGGGATCGGAAGACGCAGGCCCGCCGCGGCCGGCCCGGCGTCGGTGACGTCGATGTGCGCGCTCAGCGCGAACGGATCCGACGTGAGCGCCGGCCCGCGGGTCGGCGCGCTGCCTCCGGTGCCGAACGGAGTCCATGGGTCCCAGGCCGCGTCCGCCGTCGCCACCCCGTCGAAGTCCTCGCACACGAAGATGCCGCCGTCGGAGGCGCCGCCGTCCACCGTCTGGCAGTAGCGCTTCTTCGTCGACGCGTCGGGGACGTCGCCGTCGGCCGCCTGCGCGTCGGTGAGAGGAGCCGCCGCCTCCTGCCCCGAAGGCGCCGACGCGTCGGCGCTCTCCACGCCCGACGCGTCGAACGAGTCGCACGCGACGACGACCACCAGCCCCGAGACCAGAGCGACGATCGCACCTCCGAACCAGCGCCTTCGTGCACGTGACGGGAGCATCCCGGGCAGCGTAGCACGAGCCAACCCATCGAGATAACGTCGACGTTTCGCGAAGTTACGACATGGGTCCGGCGCCTTGGTCACTCGAACGGGTGACGCGGGAACCTTTCTCGAGCCGCCCTGTCACTCTTTGCGAAGGCGACGCCGGTAACGAGCCGCGAGGCTCCGGCGGGTGGTCCGCGCCCGGCCCCTTCACAGAGCTCCGCGAGGAGAGGCCCGCCCCCGCGGTCCGTCAGGAAAGGTCCATCATGAGCACGCACCCCGTCACCGTCCCGAACTTCTTCGCTCCGATCCCGGGGAACCCGTTCCTCGCGCCGCGCGCCGAAGAGTCGACGGTCGCCGAGGCGTCGTACGTCATGGTGCAGAGCGCCCCCGCGATCGCTGCGGACGAGGTCGAGGTCGAGGCCGACGCGCTCGAGATCAAGGTGTCGTGGGGCGACAACCTCCTCCACGTCGCGCACGCCGACGGCAAGCGCGGCTTCAGCGTCGGCGGCGCGGGCACCGACTTCGTGCTCCCCGACGCCGCCCTCGCGGCGTCGGCCTTCCCCATCGCCGCGGCGCGCGGCGGCCAGCCGGTGGCGTTCGTCCCCGCGGGCGCGGGCGGCGTCGCCTCCATCGGCGGCCAGGCGATCGACCTCCCCTCGCTCGTCGCCAGCGGGCGCGCGACGGCGGTGGCGGGCGGTCACGAGATCGCGCTCGGCCGCGGCGACTCGATCGCGATGAAGCTCGCGAACAGCGAGATCGAGATCGCGATCCTCGGGACGCGCGCCGGCAAGAAGGTCGCCCCCGCGGGCCTGCTCTCGAGCCTCGCCGACTCCGCCGCCAAGCACGTCGGCTTCTCGATGCTCGCGCACCTCGGCGTGGTCGCCTCCCTGGCGTTCTTCATCCCCAAGATGGCGACCGACGACGCCGAGTCGATGAGCCGCGACAACGTGATGTTCATGCAGAAGATGCTCAACGCCGCCGCCGAGCGCGAGCACGAGCAGAGCCCCGAGAAGGCCGCCGCCGACGGCGAGGCCTCTCCGCAGAGCGGCACCGGTGAGCGCCACAAGGGCCCCGAGGGCGAGCTCGGCAGCACGACCACCACCAAGACCAACGGCCGCTACGCCTTCGCTGGGCGCCCCGACAACACCGACCCGCAGCTCCAGCGCAAGCGTGACCTCGAAGACGCCAAGTCGTTCGGCATGGTCGACATCCTCCTCACCTCGCGCTCGATGGGCGCGGCCGACCCCAACGCTCCGACGTCGGTGTGGGGCGCCGACGAAGCCCAGGGCAAGGACCCGAAGAACGCGATGGGCAACATGTGGGGCGCCTCGCTCGACGACGCGATCGGCAAGGGCGGGCTCGGGCTGATGGGCACCGAAGAGGGCGGCGGCGGCGACGGCACCGGCGTCGGTCTCGACAAGGTCCACACGCTCGGCCACGGCATGGGCGGCAAGGACGGCGTCGGCATCGGGTGGTGCGGCGGCCAGAAGTGCGACGGCACCGGCACCAGCACCGGCCGCCTCCCCGGCAACCACAACCCCAAGGCGAAGATGCCGCGCGAGGCCGGCCCCGTCACCACGAACGGTCGCCTCCCCGCCGAGGTCATCCAGCGCATCGTCCGCCAGAACTTCGGCCGCTTCCGCACCTGCTACGAGAACGGCCTCCGCACCAACCCGTCGCTCACGGGCCGCGTCGCCACGCGCTTCGTCATCGACCGTCAGGGCGCGGTGAGCGTGAGCCAGGACGGCGGCAGCGACCTGCCGGATCAAGCGGTGGTGCAGTGCGTGGTGCGCTCGTTCCAGAACCTCTCGTTCCCCCAGCCGGACGGCGGGCAGGTCACGGTGACCTACCCCATCATGTTCCAGCCGGGCGAGTGAAAACGCCTGAAACACGATTGAATCCGAGCTGTTGAGAGACCCGGAGGGGGCGGTGGACAACCGCCCCCTTTGTGCCATTCTTGGGCCCCATGAGCGACACGCCCGAGTTTGCCAACTTCGACGAGTTCTGGCCCTTCTACGTCCGCGAGCACTCGAGCAAGACCAACCGAAGGCTCCACTTCGTGGGCACCAGCCTCGCCCTCGGCTGCGTCGCCACCGCGGTCGTGATGAGGAAGCCGCTCATGGCTCTCGCCGCGCCGGTGCTCGGCTACGGCGGCGCGTGGGTCGGCCACTTCTTCGTCGAGAAGAACCGCCCGGCGACCTTCAAGTACCCGCTCTGGTCGCTCATGGGCGACTTCAAGATGTACGGCATGATCCTCCGGGGCCGCATGGACGAGGAGGTCGAGCGCGTCCTCCGCGACTACGCCGCGAAGGCAGCCGAGGCCGAGGCCAAGACCGACGGCGCTGCGCCCCCCGCGCCCGCACCCGCCAACTGACGGGTGACCGATCGCCGCACGCGCCGATCGTGGGCCTACGCCGCGCTGCTCTCCGCCGCCGCGTGTGACCACGAGGGCGCGCGCGTCGCCGCGCCGGTGAGCGCCGACCCGTCGACGCCGATCGCCGCGCCGGAGCCCACCACCTCGCCGGCGCAGCCCGTCACTCCGCTCCTCGCGAGCCAGAGCTGGCACGGGGCGTACACGTGCGCCCAAGGCGTGACCGAAGCATGGCTGCGCGTCGTGCGGGTGACGGGCGCGCAGTCCGACGTGATCTTCGAGTTCTCGCACGCCGAGAGCGGCGCGAGCGGGAGCTTCCGAATGCGCGGCGAGCACGACGGGAAGACGGTCCGCTTCGAGGCCGGCGAGTGGATCCTCCAGCCTGGCGGCTACGCCAGCGTCGACCTCGAGGGGAGCTTCACCGACGCGAAGACCCTGCGCGGCCGCGTCCTCGGGCCTGGCTGCACCACGTTCGTGCTCAAGCTCCGGTGAGCGGGGGTTCGTGCGGCGGCGCAAGATCTGGTAGGACTGGGCGCATGAAGACGCTCCTCTTCGCTTGCGCCTGCGCTCTCGCGGTCTCGGGTTGTGGTGGCCCCGACAAGACGTCGGGAGGGAGCGCGACGCCGAGCTCGTCGACGCCGACGCTCGCGAGCCTCGACCCGAAGAGCGGCGTCCCCGAGCAGTGGACGCTCGAGGAGGGAGGCCCGACCGGCTTCCTCTACTTCGCGAACCCGCAGCTCAAGCTGAGCGACACCTGCCGCCGCCCCGACGGCACGCTGGACTGCGAGGCCTTCCGCTTCTTGAAGGGCGGCGTGCCGGTCGACCTCGCGCGCCGCAGCCTCGACGGACGCGCCAGCGCCGGCACCCTCGCCTGCGTGAAGATGGGCAACCGCCTCGTGCACGGCAAGAACGCGATGGGGAGCGAAGACGGCTTCTGCCGCTTCCGCGACGGCTCGTTCACCACCACCGGGGCCATCGAGCAATACGGCATCCGCGTCCTCGAGTAGCCGATGAGCCTCCGACACGCGATCGCCTCCGCCGCGCTCGTCGCGCTCGCCGTCGGCTGCGGCGGAGCCTACAAAGAGCCGTCGACGACGCCGACGACGCCGCAGCCGACGCCGTCGGCTCGCCCCGCGGAGCCCGACAC
>JAEUKG010000114.1 GCA_016794325.1 Myxococcales bacterium
AGGAGGCTGCGTACGCCTTCGCCCAGCTCGGCCGCGGGCGGGATCTCGTCGGCCCGAGCGCGCGCGTCGCGGCGGTGCGCGCCCTCGTCGCGTCCGGCCGCCTCGAGGCGGCGCTCGACGAGAGCGTCACCCTCCAGCTCCGCTACCCGCGCGCGGGCCACGACGCGGCGCTCGCTCACGCCCTGAGGCTCCTCGCCGCGGTGCCCGCGTCGCGCCTCGACGCCGTCGTCGAACGTCACCTGAGCCGCGGCGGCGCCCGGCTCGCGCGGATCTTCGCCCGCGACGTCGCCGACTTCTGCCCTGGCGCCTCCCGCTCGGCGTCGATCGCCCGCGCGCTCGGTCCCGAGCGCCCGGCGCCCTTCCGCGCGGGGGCGCTCGCGCCCGCGCCCGCCGCGCTCGACGATCTCTTCACGGCGGCGCTCGCGAGCGAGCCCGACGACGTCGCGGCCGCCGACCGGCTCGTCGACGCGTGGCACGACGCCGCGTCGCTCGCGACGAGCCGCGTCGAGCACGTGCGCGCGCTCTTCTACGCGCTCGCGCGCGCCGTCCACGCGCACCTCGGTTGCCGTCGGGCGGTCGTCGGCGGCGCGCTCCGCACGGTGGCCCACGAGGCGCTCCTCGCCCTCGGCGCGCTCCGCGAGCACGTCGCGCCGAGGGACGTGACGGCGCTCTTCGTCGCCCTCGAGCCCGCGGCGGAGGTGGCCCACCCCGACGATCTCCGGAGCTGGCTCGTGCGCGTGGAGCAGGCGCTCGGCCTGGAAGACCTCTGCCTCGGGCGCGTCGAGCGGTTCCTCGTCGGCGCTCCGACCTGCGAGGCCCACCTCGTCACCCCGGAGCGATCGGCGGTGCTCGAGGCCGAGCTCGCGCGGCCCGCACCCGAGGGGTCGCGCGAGGCCTCCCTCGCGGCTCACGAGGCCCACTTCTGGTCGAGCGGGGCCGACCTCTCCGGAGAGTGGTCGCGCGCCGCGGTGGCGGCGCTCGCGCCCGACGAGGCCCTCGACGTGAGCCTCCTCGCGGCGTTCGCCGGCCAAGGGTGGAACGCCATGGCCGCGGGCGAGGCCGGCGTCTTGCTCCTCGGGCGCGGCCAGGTCGACGACGCCCTCGACGTGCTCTGCCGTGGCTTGGGCGCGGCCGGCGAGGACTACCGCGACGCGCTCCTCGCTCGGCTCGCGGGCCCGTGGAAGCAAGCGAAGGTGCCGGTCCCGCTCGCCTTCGCCAAGGCCGCGTCTCGGGTCTTCGAGGCGCTGCAGGGAGGCAAGCCGGAGAAGGCGATCGCGGCCGGCCGGTGGATCGTCGCGCTCGAGGACGACAACGCGGAGGCGCACCGCAACCTGGGGCTCGCGTACGCGATGGTGGGCGACGCCGTCTCCGCGCTCGCGCACCTCGAGCGATGGAGCCGCGCGGAGTCGGTGCAGGTGGCGGCGGGCACCCTGTACCAGAGCGGGCACCGCGAGGTCGCGCTCCGAGTCGCCGAGCTCGGGAGCCAGTGGTTCACCCGCGCCGAGGCGTGGGTCACGCTGGCGTCGCTCGCGTACCAAGCCGAGGACAACGCGATCGCCGAGCGGGCCTACGCGAACGCGATGGCGATCGACCCCGACGCGGTCGACGCGTCGAACCTCAACGCCTACGCGACGGTGCTCGCGGAGATGGGCGACTTCGCCGCCTCGGAGCGGGTGTCGAAGCGCATGTCGACGGTCGCGGGCAAGGACCCGACGTGGGCCGCGTTCGCGCTCCTCAACCGGTCCACCGCCGAGCTCGGCCTCGGCCGCCACGACGAGGCGCTCGCGACCGCGAAGCAGGCGGCGGCCAAGAACAAGAATGCAGAATACAAGAAGACGTTCGACGACGCGATCGCCGCCGCGAAGTCGAAGAAGGCGCCGCCAGTGAAGGACGTCGCCGCCCGGCCCGGCCTCGCGGCGCGATGGTTCGAGGACCGGCCCGCGCCGCTCGACCCCGCCGCGCCCGCCGATCTCGTCGACGTCGCTCGGCGCGCGCGCTTTCGGTTCGACTCCGAGCGGACGCTCGCGTCCACGCCCCGGATGGCGGACGGAGCGCGCCTCGTGCTCTCGCGGACGGCCGGCGCGCTCGACCCGACCCTCGCGCTCGCGCGAAGCTTCGCGCTCGACCTCAGGGCGCAGGCGAGCTTCCCCCGGGATCCGGCGCCGCCCCTGGGCGATCGACCCACCCGCGCCGACCTCTACCGCGAGTTCCGAGCCCGCGGCGGCGTCATCGTCGGAGACGCCGGCGGGGACACCCGGGTGGCGATCGACGATCGCGCGCGCGTGCCCGGCAGCCACGCTCCGACCGTCCGCGACCTCGCCGCCCTGCTCCGCGCCCTCGGCGGGGGGCGCCCGCGCGAGGTGCTCGCCGCGCGCGGGCTCGACCACGCGTCGTACGAGGCGCTCTGCGACGCTTGGCGCCCGCACCTCGCCGAGGCTTCGGTCGCCCGCTCGCTCGAGGCGCTGCTCGCGGAGTGAGGCGACCCAGCGGGCGCGGGGAGCTTT
>JAEUKG010000153.1 GCA_016794325.1 Myxococcales bacterium
CGAGCTCGGGCGCGAGGATCACGCGGTCGCCCGCGAGCGCGACGCCCGCCGCGAGCGCACCCGCGGCGACCCCAAGCCTTCGCCGATCCCCGGGCCCACCGCCGCGCCCGCCCAGACCGAGGGCGTGAGCGCGACGCGCGCCCCGACGAGGAGCTCGGCGGGCGTCTCGCGCCTGCCGAACGCCCCGCGGCCGAGGCGCGTCGCGCCCGCGAGCTCGGGCGCGAGGATCACGCGGTCGCCCGCGAGCGCGACGCCCGCCGCGAGCGCACCTTCGACCGCGCTGCCGAGCCGGGCGTCGGCGTAGGTGTCGCTCCGCGGGCGGAGGGCGACGCCCGCGCGCGCGGCCCAGAACGCGATCCCGGCGCGGCCGAACGCCGAGGCGTGGAGCGCCGCCCGGAAGGTCCCGTCGCCCGTGAACTGCTCGCGGACACCCGTGGGCGCCCAAGCCCGCGCGCCGACGCCCACCGTCAGCGGGCCGCGCGGCGATCCGAAGAGGCGCGCGTCGATCGCGAGCCGCGCGTCGGCCATCGCCGGCTTGTCGGCCGCGCCGAGCGATCGGCCGCCCGCGTCCGCGGGCTCGCCGTCTTGGAACGCGGCGAAGGGGACGTCCGCCGCCACGCGGAGGCGGTGGAAGAGGACGATGGACGCCGAGGGGCGCACGAGCACCTGGTGGCGGACGAGCGCGAAGCGCTCCGCGCCGTCGGCGCCCGCCGCCACGAGCGGCTTGTACGCCCAGTCGACGGTGGCGCCTACGGCGGGGCGGAGGTGGCCGCCGAGGTCGAGGGTGTCGAGGACGAAGAGGCGACTGCCGCGCGGGGCGGGCTCGAACCGCGCGAGCGCGAAGCCCGACGGCGAGTCCGCGCGCGCCGCCCCCGGCGCGAAGGTCGCGACGGCGGCGAGGGCGGCGATCGCTCGCGCCCGCGCGCGCCGCCGCTCAGCGACGGCTGACGACGAACTCACGGCTCATCGCGACCCGCCGGTAGAGCTCTCCATGCGGGGGTAGGGGGATCCGGTCGAGCTTGGCGACGATCTTCACCGAGTAGAGGAGCACCGTCTCCGGGATCGACACGCCGAACGAGACGTCGAACTGCGGCGGGATCGTGACCGTCTTGGAGCCGGCGCTGGGCGCCGCTCGCAAGAGCCAGAACACCTTGCCGCCGCCGCCGACCTGCACCTCCAGGTCGGCGCCCGGCGGGAAGCCGTCGAGGGGGATGGGGTCGGCGAGCGTGCGTGGGCCTTCGGGCGCGGCGGGGGGCGCGGCGAAGTCGCTCCACACGGTGCCGTCGGCGACCACGCCGAGCTCGGCGCGGATCGACTGCGCCCCGCGGTCGCCGATGAGCACGCCGCGGCTGATGGCGTGCTCGCCGGCGAGATCGGTGTCGATCGCGTCGACCTCGAAGTCGAGCGCGCGCCCGTCGGCGCTGGGGGCGGTGCGGCGGAAGGCGCCGACGAGGAGCCGCGACTCGGCGCTGAGGATCGCGGCCGACCCGCGCACCTTCGCCCCGAGGGCGCCACCCGCGGGTATCTCGGCGCGGATATGCACGATCCGGGTCGCGACCGGCGGCAGCGCCTTCAGGTCGAGGTCGACGTTGACGTCGCCGGACGGGGAGGGGACGTCGACGCGGAACGCCTTCACCAGCGGCTCGACCGCGATCGAGCCGTCGTCGGTGAAGGGGCCCGACTCGCGGCCGAGGAGGAAGAACGGCCGCCCGCGCGGACCTCGGAGCGCGTAGCTCGAGTCGGAGGTCTCGACCGCGCCGAGCCGGGCGAGGCCGCTCGCGGTGACGTTGAGCGTGTCGTCGGGGGCGGCCTTGCCGACGATCGCGCCGCGCACCTCCACCGACGCGGCGCGGAGGGACTTGTCGAGGCGGGGGAGCACGACGACGACGTCCGAGGCCGGCTTGCCGAACGTGTTGGGGCGCGCGCTCGCCCGAGTCGGCGACACGTCGAGCAGGGTCACGAGGGTGTGGTCGGGGGTGACCGCGGTCACGTGGGCGCCGCCCCGCTCGAACGGCGCGCGCACGGTGACGTGCCCGTCGGCCTCGGTGACGGTGAAGATCCGCGCGCCCCCGCCCGGGGGATCGATCGCGACCTTGGCCCCCGCGAGCGCGTGATCGGGATCGCCCGGGGACGCGGGCTCCTCGTAGACCCACACCGTCATCGGCGCGTCCTCGGGCTCGTCGGCGCACGCCGCCGGCGCGAGCGGCGCGAGCGCGCAGACGGCGAGGCGCAGCGGGACCTTCATCGCGAGCGGATCATCGTCCACCGTCGGCCCGGCAGCAAGCGATGACACGGCGCATCTTTCGCGCCATGATGCCCGCGATGGCGGCGCTCCGATCCCGGGTCGCGACGTGCTTGGGGCTCGCGGTCGCGCTCGCGGCCGCGAGGACGGCGTCGGGCGCGACCGGGCCCGGCTGCGACGTGTCGTGCCCCGATCGCGACGGCGACGGCTTCGTCTCCTGCGCGTGCGCCCCGCGCGACCCCTGCGACTGCAACGACTCGGATCCGCTCGTCTTTCCGGGGGCGCCCGAGGCGTGCGACAGCGCCCGCGACCTGAACTGCAACGGCGCCGTGGCGGAGAGCTGCGGCAAGGGCCGAGGCTGCGCGATCGGCCAGTGCCTGCCCGAGTGCAAAGACCTCGACGACTTCGGGTGCGCGCCGCGCTCGACGCTCACGCGGCAGCCGAGCGGCCAGTGCCTCTGCGTGCCCGACGACTGCGCGGTGTACGGGTGCGGCCCCGGCGCGACGTGCGACGTCGCGGCGCGCGCGTGCGTCCCGAACTGCAACCCGGGGGTCGCCTGCCCGTACGGGCAGATCTGCCGCGGCTTCGGCTGCGTCGACCCCTGCGCGGGGGTCGCGTGCGAGCGCGGCGCGGTGTGCGAGCGCGGCGTCTGCGTCCCGTCGTGCGACTGCCCGGCAGGGCGCGCGTGCCCGCCGGCGCTGGCGTGCGACCCCGGCGCGAACGGCGGCCGCTGCGTGGAGCCCGCGTGCGTGGGCGTCTCGTGCCCGGGCGCGAGCCACTGCGTCGGCGGCCGCTGCGTCGACGACTGCGAGGGCGCGGTGTGCCCCCCGCGGCTGTTCTGTCGCCACGTCGCCGCCGGTGATCGGATCGTCGCGGCCTGCGTGGACCTCTGCGCCAAGGTCCGCTGCGACGCGCTCTCGAGCTGTGACTACCGGGATGGTACGTGCGTGACGAACCCGCTGCCCGACGCGGGCCAGCTCCGCCCCGTCGACGAGGCGCCCCGCGAGGAGCTCACCGTCCTCGGCGCTGGGTTCCGATGCACCGCGGCCCACGGCGCCGCCGGCGCGTCGGCGCCGGTGCTCGTCCTCGCGCTCGCCCAGATCGTGCTCGCGGCGCGCCGCCGGCGCGGCCGCTGACCCCTTCAGCGCACGAAGACGATCTCGATCCGCGCGTTGCGCGCCCGCCGGGCGGCGTCCGCGGGATCCACCAGCGGGGCCCGCGCGCCGGCGAGCGCGACGCGCACCCTCGGCTCG
>JAEUKG010000155.1 GCA_016794325.1 Myxococcales bacterium
GCCACCGCCAAGCCGACCGCCGAGGCGAGCGCCACGTCCACGTCGGCCTCCGGCGGCGCGCCCGCGATCGGCGGCGCGCGACCGGTCCGCTTCGTCCACGCGCCGAAGGGCGCGCGCGCGCCGATGCCGCTCGTGCTCGTCCTCCACGGGTACGGCGGCGACGGGCGCGACGGCGACGGCTACTTCGAGCTCGGCGCGATGGCCGAGCGCGAGGGCCTCGTCGTCCTCGCGCCCGACGGCACGCGCGACGCCACCGGCCATCGGTTCTGGAACGCGGTCGACGGGTGCTGCGACTTCGAGAAGCGCGGCGTCGACGACGTGGCCTACCTCACCGGGCTCGTCGACGAGGCCGCCAAGGCGTTCCCGGTCGACCCGAAGCGCGTCTACGCGGTGGGACTCTCGAACGGCGGCGCGATGGCGATGCGCCTCGCGTGCGACGCCTCCGAGCGCTTCGCCGCCGTCGTGAGCGTGGCCGGGCCCTTCTACACCGAGGCCGACCGCTGCCGCCCCAGGGAGCCCGTCGCCGTACGACACGTGCATGGTACATCCGATTCGGTCGTCCCCTACGCCGGCGGGCCGCCGCCGCCGGGCCTTCACCCGTCCGCCCGCACCGCGCGCTTCCCACACGCGGAGGAGATCACGCGCGGCTTCGCGTCGCGGAACGGGTGCGCCGCGCCTCCGGTGACCGACGCCCCCGTCGACTTCGACGCCGCCGTCCCCGGCGAAGAGACGATCGTGACACGCTACGGCCAGTGCCGCGGCGGGGCCGACGTCGAGCACTGGAAGCTCCGCGGGAGCGACCACGTCCCGTCGCCGAAGCGCTTCGGCGCGACCACCCTCGCGTTCCTCCGCGCGCACGCGAAGCCCTGACGATGGCCGAGCCCAAGCAGCCGTTCCCGCGCGTGTTCTGGGTCGCGATCGGCCTCGAGGTCCTCGAGCGGCTCGCCTTCTACGGCGTGTACGTCAACCTGAGCGTCTACCTCTCCGACACCGTGCACCTCGGGCCGAAGGAGGGCGGGGTGCTCCTCGGGTGGTTCGCCGCGGCGCGGGCGTGGCTCCCGGTGGCGACGGGCGCGCTCTCCGACAGGTTCGGGTTCAGGAAGAGCCTCACGCTCTCGTTCGTCCTCTACATCCTCTCGTACTCGATGCTCGCGGCGCTGCCGACGCGCATCGGCGCGTGGGTGTCGGTCCTCGCGATCGCGTTCGCGGGCGCGTTCTTGAAGCCGGTGATCCCGGCGGCGGTGCGCCGCTACTCGCCGAAGGGCCGCGAGGCGACGGGGTTCTCGGCCTTCTACGCCTCGGTCAACGCCGGCAGCGTCATCGGTAAGACGGCGACGAAGCTCGTGCGCACCGCGTTCTCGCTGCGCGCGACGATGGTGAACTCCATCGTCGCCTGCGCGATCGCGCTCTTCGTCACCATCGGCCTCTTCTTCGAGCCCAAGGCCGAGGCCGCGAAGGCGCCGGAGGGCGGCGAGCCGCCGGCCGAGGAGGCCAAGAAGCCGCCGACCTTCCTCGAGAGCCTCCGCGAGGCGGGGACCGATCCGCGCTTCGTGGTCTTCCTCGTCCTCGTCTCGGGCTACTACCTCTTGATCGAGCAGTTCTACCAGACGTTCCCGGTGTACGTGGTCCGCACCCTCGGCAAGGACGCGCCGCGCGAGTACATCACGCTCATCAACCCCCTGGCGATCGCGCTCCTGCAGGTGCCGGTGGGCTGGCTCACCCGCAAGGTCCCCGCGCTCGTCGCGATGCCGCTCGGCATCCTCGTGGGCGCGGGCAGCATGCTCCTCATGGGCTCCTTCCCCACCCTGCTCGGCGCGTGCGGGTCGTTCTTCGTCTTCGCGCTCGCCGAGATGATCTACTCGCCGCGCTACTACGAATACGTCTCGTCGTTCGCGCCCAAGGGCCGCGAGGGGCTCTACATGGGGCTCGCGCTCGTGCCCTTCGGCGTCGGCGGCCTCGTCGGCGGCGTCCTCAGCGGGCGCCTCATCGCCGCCCACCTCCCCGAGGTCGGGCCCCTCCGGCCGATGTCGGT
>JAEUKG010000162.1 GCA_016794325.1 Myxococcales bacterium
CGCGGTCGATCTCGGCGTCGCGGTCGAACGGAGGGCGGGTCCAGTCGGCGGTGAAGTCGCGCTGCCCGAGGAGCTTGTACCCCGCGTCGCGCAGCGCGCGCTTCGGCCCCTCGGATCCCTGGTCTCGCTTGCGACGGCGCAAGACGCGCCGGATCCCCTCCGGCGGGTCCGAGAGCGCGGCCTGGAAGAACCGCTCGAAGCACTCGTCGTAGAGGCGCTCGGTCTCGTCCTCGGCCGACACCTCGAACAGCGGGTCGACGCGCGCCTCGACCGGCCTCTCGCGCAGGATGTCGGCGCAGAACGCGTGGATCGTCCCGATCTTGGCCGCCTCGAGCTCGGCGAGCGCGCGGTCGAGGTGGCCGCGGGCCGCGTCGTCGGTGGCGGGATCGCGCCGCGCCCGCTCGATCTCCGCGCGCAGGCGGAGCTTCATCTCCCCCGCCGCCTTCTCGGTGAAGGTCACGCAGGCGACGCGCGCGAGCGACGCCCGGCCGCTCGCGAGGAGCGCCAGCACGCGCCCGACGAGCGCGGTCGTCTTGCCGGTCCCGGCGGCGGCCTCGACCACGAGGGTCGCGTCGAGATCGCGCGCGATGCGGTCGCGGGCGGCTTGGTCGGCGAGGGGCCGCGGCGTCATTTGTGCTTCCTCAGGTTGACGAGCGCCTGGATCCGCTCCTGGTTCTTCTTGCCGGCGCGGATCTCCTCGTAGGGCCCGCAGACGGCGCGGTAGTCGCAGTAGGTGCACGCGCCCTCCGCCGGGGCCGCGGGCAAGAAGCCCTTCTCGAGGCCTGCGCCCACCGCCCGCGCGACCTGGGCCGCCGCGCGGCGCGCTCCGTCGTCGAGGGTGACGGTGAAGTCGCGGAAGTCGCCGACCGACGTGCAGTAGTAGAGGCGCCCGCTCTCCACCGTCCGCCCCGGGAAGAGCTTCTCGAGCACGAGCGCGTAGAACACCGGCTGGAGCGTCTCGCCGCCACCGATGACGGTCTCGTCCGTGGCGCGCTGCTTGCCGGTCTTGTAGTCGGTCGCGCGCAGCGTGCCCCTGCCGCTCTGCTCCACGAGGTCGATCGACCCGCGGAGCGCGATCCCGCAGTCGAGCGGCACCGGCTCCTTGCGGCTGTGCGCGTCGCGCTCCTCGGCCGTCACCAGCCCGAACGAGAGCTCGAAGTAGGCGGGGGTCCACTCGGTGTCCTCGCACGCCCGCCGCAGCCACTCCCGGAGGTCGGCCTTGATCTGGGCGATCGAGTCGTCCCAGACCCGGTCGATCGCGGGGAAGAGGCGATCCTTGTATTTTGCAGCGATCTCCTCGACCACGCCGTTTTCGAGGAGATCGCGCACCTCGGCGTACTTGTGCGGCGCCAGCGGGAGCATCCCCCGGTCGCGGAGCCGCGTCAGCAGGGTGAACTGCGACTCGTGGACGAGCGAGCCCTTCGAGAGCGGATCGATCTCCTCGATCGGGAGGGGCTCCTCGCGAGGGGCGAGCTTGTGCACCGCGTACAGGAGGAAGCGGTAGGGGCAGGCCGCGAAGTTCTGGAGCGCGGTGGGCGAGAACGAGCGCGCCGAGAGCTGGTGCTTGTCGAGCGCGGCGCGCGCGGAGCCGGTCGGCTCGACGAGGCCGTCGGCCTGGTTCCACGACTTCAGCCAGCGGCGGCCACGGAAGCGCAGCGCCCGCGCGAGGTGCTCGTTCGTCGACAGGAGGTAGCGGGCGGTCCCGACGGCCTCGCCCTCGGGGACGTCGAGGACCCGGCGCAGGAGCGCGAGGTCGTGCTCGGCGGAGTCGATCGCGTCTCTGGGGTCGGCGGGCGCGGGCCAGCCCACGCGGGCCCGCGCCGCGAGGTCGGCGCGCCGGGCCAGCTCCTCGAAGCCCGGCAGGTGACCCTCGGTCGCGCGGAGGAGCTCGAGGCCGTAGAACGACGGGGTCCGCGGGCGCGCCTGCTCCGTCTCGAGGCGCGGGTACGACACCACCAGCCGCTCGGTGGCGGCGCCGACGGCGAGGGTGAGGAGCATGCGCTCCTTGGCCGCGCGGTCGTCGTTGGTGGCGAGGTGGGGCGCGATCCGACGCCGCGCCTGGTCGGGCAGGACGGGGTCTTCGCTCACCTTCTGGGGGAACATGCGCTCGGCGAGGCCGGGCACGAACACCGCGCGCGCGTCGAGCCCTCGGAGCGTCTCGATAGGTGCAATATACACGCATCCGTGCCGGCGGGTGGGCGGTCGCGCCACCAGCTCGACGAGGCGCTTCTCGAGCACCAGCCGGACGTGCGCGAGGTCGACGGTCTCGGCGTCGCCCAGGGGCTCGAGCTCTCCGAGCACCGAGAGCACGCGCGCGGGCCGCCGCAGCGCCCGGGTGGCGAGCGCGCCGAGGGTGTCGATCCACCCGCCCCAGGTCGCCCGGGTGTGTCGCAGCCGGTCGAGCTCCTCGAGCAGCGGGATCGCGAACTCCACGAGCGCCGCGAGCGCCGCGCGCTCACGGTCGCGCGCCTCACCTCGCCCGTCGTCGTCGCCGAGGGCATGGCGCTGGAGCTCGCGCTCGGCGGCGAGCCCGCCGAGGCGCCGCCGCCAGCGGTCGAGGGTGCCGATGACCGCGGCCTCGAGGATCAGGCGCTCCCACATCCGCGGCGTCCGCGCCCCCGCCGCCGGCTCCGTGCTCGTGTCGTCACCGTCGTCGTCGTCGTCGAGCATCGCGCCCGGCGTGAGCTCCTCGTCGGGCGGGACCCAGCGGTCGCCGCGAGGCCGCGGCGCCGGCGGCGCGCCGCCGTCACCCGCGCGGGGGAGCTCGCCGAGCGAGAGGTACTCGGCGAAGCGCCGGGCCGAGAGCCCGTCCTCCGCGCACGCGAGGAGGGCGGCGAAGGCGCGCCCGGCGGGGTCGGGGCGCGTCGTCCCGCGCGCGAAGTGGACGGGGATGCCCGCGCGCGCGAACGCCTCGGCGAGGTGGGCGCCGTAGACGTCCGGCGCGCGGAG
>JAEUKG010000165.1 GCA_016794325.1 Myxococcales bacterium
GTCGTGTGCTGGGGTGCGACGAGCGGGCTCCTCGGCGGCGACGACGCCGCGAGCCGGGGCGTCGGCGTCGGCGGCATCGGCGAGGCGACGGCGATCGCGTGCGGCGCGCGCCACGCCTGCGCCGTCCTCGCGTCCGGCCACGTGGCCTGCTTCGGCGGCAACGAAGCGGGGCAGCTCGGTCGCCAGGCCGCCCAGGGGCCGCTGCCCGCGGGCCCGGTCTCGGGCGTCGACGGCGTGAGCGCCGTCTGCGCGGGCCACGACTATACCTGTTCGCACCTTCGGAACGGGCTCGTCGCGTGCTGGGGCGACTGGGGCGGCGGGCCATCGGAGAAGGTCGCGCTCCACCGCGTCTTCAGCGCGACCGAGGTGGCGTGCGGCGGGGCCGTCGCGGTGGCGCCGACGAAGGAGCACTCGGTCTACGCGTGGGGGGCCGACGCCGAGCACCTCCTGCCAGGGAGCCGGGAGCGGATGTCGGTGCCGAGCCCGCTCTTCCTCCGCAAATAGCCGTGTGGTCGGGTGTGGTTGTTACACGTTGTCACACCGTTTTGACGCCGGATGTTGCGTGCAAGCCGTGCGCCTCACGTTCACCATGACACGACGCTCCGGAGGTGACTCGGATGAAGAGGGCTGTCGTGTCCGTCGTCGTGGCGCTGGTCGTGGCGGGTGGTGTGTTCGCGTGCTCGAGCGACGGCACGACCTCGAGCTCGTCGGGCGGCTCCTCGTCGAGCTCGTCGAGCGGCGGTTCGTCGAGCTCCTCGTCGAGCGGCGGTTCGTCGAGCTCCTCGTCGAGCGGCTCCTCGTCGGGTGACGGCGGCGCCGACGGCGGCGGCGGCAAGGCGTTCGGCGAGGCGTGCGCGAGCGACGGCGAGTGCAAGAGCAACGCGTGCTTCAAAGGCGGGCAGAGCGCCTACTGCTCGGTGAAGTGCACCATGACCGGGGTGAACGACCCCGTGTGCCAGGCCGTCCCCGGCGCGACCGGCAAGTGCAACAACCAAGGCTACTGTCAGAAATGATCGGCCCCCGACGCTGGGCCTTCGCGCTCGCGGCGGCCGCCCTCGCGGCGGTCGTGGCGTGCTCGAGCAGCGAGTCGTCGAGCTCGTCGAGCTCTGGGGGCGCGTCGAGCTCGTCGAGCTCCGGGGGCGCGTCGTCGTCGTCGGGGGCGGCCGACGGTGGCGGGTCCTCCTCCGGCGACGCCGGGGGGAAGAGGGCGTTCGGCGAGTCGTGCGCGGACGACGCCGAGTGCGCGAGCGGGCGTTGCTTCAAGGGCGGCACCGGCGGCGGCGCTGGCGACGGGGGCAGCGGCACCGCGAGCTACTGCTCGATCGCGTGCACCAACAAGCAGCAGACCGATCCGGTCTGCCAGGCCCAAGCCGGCGCGACCGGCAAGTGCAACAGCCAAGGCCTCTGCCAGAAGAGCTGAGCCGAGACGCGAGCTCCGCGCTCGCGCGCGAGGCACCACTCGCTCGGCAACCTCGACGGCCGCTCCGGCGGAGGCCACGGCGCCGCGGCGTTCACTCGGCGAAGAGCTGCACCGCGTAGTCGGCTCGGCCGCTGCCGGACGCGACGGTGATCGCCACCTCGTCCGACGCGGTGAAGCACACGAGGCCCGCCTCGGGCAGCGCGAGGGTGGGGGACTCGCCGACGAGGTCGCCCGCGGAGTCGCGCATTCCCACCACCAGGCTGGCGCCGTCGTGTGCAACATACACGCGATAGCACTTCCCGGCCTCGACCTTCACTTTGTGCTCGGCGGCGGGCGCGTCGTCCTTCTGCGAGCCGCGGAGGGCGGCGCCGACGGGCTTGAGCTTGGCCGCGCGCTCGCACGCCGCCGCGACCTTCGCGAGCTCACCGGCGACGTCCTTGCTCGCGATCTTGGCGGGCACGCACGCGCGGAGCTGGGCGTCGTCGCGCCGGCGGATTTTCTTGGAGCCGACGACCCCGGGTGGCGGCATCGGCGCCGCGGCCGGCACCGCGGTCGGCAAGGGGAGCGACCCCATCCCGCTCGGCGGGGGCTTGGGCGGCGCCGTCGGCGCGGCGCTCGCGCTCGCCGAGGCGCTCGGGGCGGTCACCGGCGTGACGGTCGGCTCCGGCTTGGGGCCACACGCGAGGGCGACCGCGAGGCCGAGCGACGCGACCACGGCGACGCCCGAAGTGACCGACGCTCTCTCTCGTCTCACCATGCCGACACCATACCAAGGGTCGATCCCGCCCGCCGAGCCCTTCGTGAGGCGCCCCGACGGAAAGCGCGCCGAAATCCCGTTCGCGAAACGGGATCGGTTGATTTAGGGTCTCTCCATGCCCCGCGTCGTCCGCGTCGATCCGAGCGCGCCGGCCGGCGAGATCGTCGCCGAGGCCGCGGGCGTGCTCGCGCGCGGCGGGCTCGTGGGCCTGCCGACGGAGACGGTGTACGGGCTCGCGGCGCTGGGCACCGACGCCGCCGCCGTCCGCCGCGTCTTCGCGGCGAAGGGGCGCCCCGACACCCACCCGCTGATCCTCCACGTCGACAGCGAGGCGATGGCGGAGCGCCTCGTCGCGGAGTGGCCCCGAGCCGCGCGCGCGCTCGCGGCCGCGCTCTGGCCGGGGCCGCTGACGCTCGTGCTCCCGAGGTCGCCGCTCGTGCCTGCCGAGGTGACGGGCGGCGGACCCACCGTGGCGCTGCGCATGCCTGCGCATCCGGTCGCGCTCGCGGTGATCGGCGCGCTCGGGGCGCCCGTGGCCGCGCCGAGCGCCAACCGCTACCAGACGGTGAGCCCCACCCGCGCCGAGCACGTCGTCCGCTCGCTCGGCGACGCCGTCGACCTCGTGCTCGACGCCGGACCGTGCCGCCACGGGCTCGAGTCCACCGTCGTCGACCTCTCCGCGCGTCCGCCGCGCGTGCTCCGCCCGGGCGCGATCGGGATGGCCGCGCTCCGCGCCGTCGTCCCCGACGTCGCCGTCGGCGCCGTCACCGCCGAGGCGGGCGCGCGGAGGTCCCCCGGCACCGACGCGCGCCACTATGCGCCCGCGGGCCGCGTCGTATGGGTGCAGAATGCACACGATGCCCTCGAGGCCGCGGGCCGGGCGTCGGCGGCGGGCGAGCGCCCCTTCGTGGTCGGGCGCTCGATCGACCCTGGCGCTCTCGGGCTGCGAGGGCGCGCCCTCGGCGACGAGCCGGACGCGTACGGCGCCGCCTTGTACGACGCGCTGCACGAGGCCGACGCGGAGGGCGCGTCGGTCGTCGTCATCGAGACCGTCCCCGAGGGCGAAGCCTGGCTGGCGGTGCGCGACCGGCTCACTCGGGCCGGAGGCTCGCGGGCTTGAGGCCGAGCGCGGTCAGGGCCCGAACCCCCACAGCACCTGTTGGTATACGGTGAACTTCGCGGTGACGTTGTTCGTTCCGTCGAGGGGCGCCGTGCCCTGCAGGCCCCCGCTCACCCGGAGCTTGCCGCTCGGGGTCGCGTCCACCGACGCCATCCCGACCGCGTCGCCGAGGGCTTGGGTGGAGTAGCCGCGGGTCCAGAGCACCTGACCGCTCGGCGAGAGCTTGACCATGAACGAGCCCCAGCCGTCGGTGACGTGTTGCGGCGGGCTCGGCACCGGCTTGCCGTCGACGGCGGTGTCGAGGGAGCGGTTGAAGCCCACCACCACCACCTCGCCCCACCGATCGACGGCGAGATCGTTGGCGATCTCGGCCCCGACGGTGTTGGTGCCGCCGATGAGCTTCTGCCAGCGAGGCGCGCGCGTGGCGGCGTCGAGCGCGAGCACGAAGGCGTCGCCGGCGCCGCGCGGCGTCACCGTCCCGAGGCCGAAGTCGACCGGCTTGGAGATCTGCCCCGCCACGAGCACCGTCGCGCCGTCGGGGGCCCCGCGGACGACGTTGACCAGCGAGCCCTCGGGGAGCACCTTGGACCAGATCGCCTTCCCCGTCGCCTCGTCGTAGCGCGCGACGAAGGGGACGGAGCCGGTCGTCGCGCCGGTCTGCGCGAGATCGAGCGGCGTCAGCGTGTCTTTGAGCGACTTGGACCCGACGTTGGCCGCGAACAAGAGGTCGCCGGTCGCGGGGTCGACCGCGAGCGACGACGCGACGTCGTCCCCTGTCCCTTTCAGGATATTCACCCACTTGAGGAGCCCCGCCACACCGAAGAAGGCGATC
>JAEUKG010000175.1 GCA_016794325.1 Myxococcales bacterium
ACTGCATCCGCGCCAAGGGCGCCAACGGCCCCCTCCCGCCGTTCGCGAACGCCAGCGCCTCCCACCCGGTCGCGCGGGCGAAGGCGTGGGCGGAGCTCCCGACGTCGATGGGGGACGCCTTCGGCGAGTTCGTACAGGCCCAAGCGGTCGGCGATCTCTGCGATCAGCTCCCCCGGGATCCCACCACCCGGCACGTCTGCTGCTCGCTGGTCGACGCCGCGCGCGGCTGCGAGCTGTGGATGGCGTTCTTGGCCCGCGACGCCGACGCCAAGGCTCTCACCTCCAAGATGCTCGAGGACCCCGACCCGAGCGGCGACGACACGCAGGGCATGCTCGCCGAGGTCGCGAACGTCCTCGTCGGCGTGGCCAAGACGGCGTTCCACCCCGAGGACTACAACTTCACGATCGGCCTGCCCGGCTCCTCGAGCGCCGAGGATCTGAACCTCGCGCTCGGCAAGGCGGCGGCGACCATCACCTTCCGCCTCCGGATCGCGGAGGCGACGATCTACGCGTCGGTCGCCGTGCGGGCGAAGGGCCCCGCCGACAAACCCGTCACCGAGCTGTGCGAGGGTCACATCCTCGCCGAGGACGTGCGCCTGACGAACGGCGCGCTGCTGTTGCCCGCCGGCACGCGCCTCACCGAGTCGGCCGTCAACCGCCTCCGCGACGTCCTCGAAGGGAAAAGCGTCCGCATCGTGTCCTAGGCCCCTCAAGGTTTCCCCGAGGAGCCGTTCTTCATCATCGAGGCCCGAACGAGGGCACCAACAACAAGTCGGAAAATGAAGGCGGGGCGAGAGCGCCGCCGAAATCGAGCTGCAAAGCAGCGACAGGCGCCCACGCGGCGCAGGGAAAGAAGGAGAGAGCGTCATGGGTCTTACCGTCCAAACCAACGTCCAGTCGATGTTCGCCCAGAACCAGATGGAGAAGACGTCGCAGTCTCTCAGCAAGACGTTCCAGCGACTCTCCAGCGGTTTCCGCATCAACGACGCGTCGGACGACGCCGCGGGTCTCGGCATCAGCAAGTCGATGAACGCGCAGGTTCGGTCGTACGCGGTCGCCGAGCGGAACGCGAACGACGCGGTGAGCATGCTCCAGACGGCGGACGGCGGCGCCGACCAGATCCACGAGCTCCTCACCCGCATGCGCGACCTCGCGGTGCAGGCCTCGAACGGCTCGCTCGCGACGAACGACTACACGAACCTCGACGCAGAGTTCCAGGCGTCGCTGTCGGAGATCGACCGCGTCGCGAGCTCGACGCAGTTCAACGGCATCAACCTCCTCGCCGGCGCGGCGGCGGCCCGGCAGTTCCAGGTCGGCATCGGCACCGCCACCACCGACCGCATCTCGGTCAGCTTCGGCGGCGCCGGCGCGACCCAGCTCGCGGTCAACGGCACCTCGGTGACCACGTTCACCAACGCCCAGACGGCCATCACGGCGCTCGACGCAGGGATCCAGAGCCTGAGCGGCGTCCGCGGCGGGTTCGGCGCGGCGATGAACCGGGTGAACGTCGCGGTCTCGAGCCTCCAGTCGATGCAGACCAACATGTCGGCCTCGCTCAGCCGCATCCGTGACACCGACGTCGCGAAGGAAGCGGCGAACCTCTCCCGCAACCAGGTGCTGTCGCAGGCCGGCGCCTCCGTCCTCGCGCAGGCCAACCAGTCCTCGCAGGTCGCGCTGAGCTTGCTCCGCGGTTGATCGACGCGAGACCCCAGGCGGGGGTCGGCCACCCGGGCCGGCTCCCGCCGCGGCGCGCCGCGAGCGCGCTTTTCTCGATCGAGGGGCGGTCCCTCGGCTTCGCTTCGTGAGGAGACGGCGTCATGGCGTTCAACATCTCAGGGCTCGCGTCGGGTCTCGACGTCGACTCGCTCATCACGGGCCTCGTGGGCGCCGCCAACCAGCCGATCCGCGACCTCGAAGCGCAGCAGCGCACCGTCCAGTCCGCCTCGCAGACGCTCACGAGCTTCTCGACCAAGCTCGGCGCCCTGAAGACCGCCGCGACCGCGCTCGGCAGCACGTCGAGCGTCGTGTGGACCACGGCCGTCACCTCCGACACCTCCGTCGCCGCCACCACGAGCGGCGGCGCGCTCCCTGGGACCTACTCGGTGGAGGTCACGTCGCTCGCGACCCGCCAGAAG
>JAEUKG010000201.1 GCA_016794325.1 Myxococcales bacterium
CGAGCTCGAGCTCGACGCGCCGCCGCTCGACGACGCGCTGCCCGAGCTGCCGGAGCTCGACGCGGCGCCGCCGCTGGACGAGGCCGCGTCGTCGCCGCCGCAGCCGAGGGTGGAGAGGAGGGCGAGGACGAGGACGGGGCGCACGTCCCGAGTAGAGCACGGGGGACGACCGACTCGCGAACCTCTCCCGCGGCACGCGCGCGAGGTCGCGCGGCCGCGCTCACGGCTAGAAGAGGGACGAGTACCGCGCGCAGTTGAGCGCGGACCACATCCTGATCTCCTCGGCATCAGTGAGCCCGTCCACCGCCAGCATGTGGCACCGCCACACCACGTTGCGGTCGTAGAGGGTGAGGCCCTCGGGATCGACCTGCGCGTCCTCGCGCACCTCGGTCTTCACGCCCTCCCCCTCCGCGCACTCGTCGCCTTCGCACGGTGACGCGCCGGCGCAGCCGCTGCCGAGGGCGAGCAGGCCCACCGCGGCGAGCGCGGCGATGAGGCGGGAGGCGATGGAGGAGTCGATTTTCATTGGAGTTTCCTTCAGTGGGGGGCGGCGCTTCGCCCGCTCTGAACGGGTAGAGTGCGGCCGGCCTCCGGTGTGAAGGTGCCCCCATCACTTTCTTTCGAATTCCGACATCGCCCCGATCGAACCCCGCGCAACTAGGCAACTTGCTTCCCAATTTCCGGCCCGGGGGATCGCCCCGATCCTCCCCCCGCGAAATGAGGAAGCTTGCTCCCCAATTTCCGGCCCGGGGGATCGCCCAGATCCTCCCCCCGCGAAATGAGGCAGCTTGCTTTCCAATTTCCGACCCGGCGGATCGCCCCGATCCTCCCCCCGCAAAATTAGGCAGCTTGCTTCCCAATTTCGGACTTGGGGGATCGCCCGCCCCCGCCGTCAGACCCGGCGGCTGCGCAGGACCGCGAGGGCGCCGAAGGCGAGCGCGAGGACGAGCAGCGTGATCGTGCTCGCGCGCCCCGACATCTCGAGCACCGCCTCGCCGCCGAGGAGGCTCCGCACGTGGCCGCGGGGGAGCACGAACGCGCCGGCGCCGCTGCCGCCGAGGATGAAGTCCACCCCGAGGACGACGCTGCGCCCGGCGCCGCGGGCGAAGGTCGCTCCGAAGAGGAAGAGCGACGCGTACGCGGCGCCGCCGAGGCCCGAGATCGCGGCCGACTGGGCGACGTCGAACGCGAGCGGAGGATCGTGGGGGCCGTGGGCGACGCCGCACACGATCGCGCCGACGAGGGCCGCCGCGACCGCGGACGCGGCCATGGCGGTGAGGAGCGCGGCGAGCGCGGCGTCGCGCGCGGTGGCGCCGAACGCGGTGAGCGAGCGCGTCGCGTCGCCGAGGCCCTTGCCGCCGAGGACCGCGCCCGTGACGCCGAAGACCGCGAGCGGCAGCGCGAACGAGCCGTAGGCGCCGCCGAGCGCGCGGTACGCGCCGTGGTGGCCCATGCGCGTCACCACCGCCGCGGCGACGGCGAGCGCGAGCCAGAAGCCGATGGAGAACCAGCTCCGCGGCGAGCGCCCGAGGCGCGCGAGGGGGACGCGAGCGAGGGTGAGGATCGTCACGACGCCATCCTCGCGATCACGCGAGCCCGCGCGTCGTCGACGCCGAGGAGCTCGGTCTCCAGGGACTCGATCGCGTAGCCGCCCTCCACGATCGCGCGCTGCACCGCCCCGAGGAGCGCGCCGATCTCGGCGCCGCGCGCCACCACCACGCCGCCCTCGAGCGAGACCGCGCCGACCGCCTCGATCGCCGCGAGGGCGACGGTGAGCTCGCGCGCCGAGGGCGTGGCGACGCGGACGCACGCGTCCTCCTCGCGCGGGGGGACGCCGGCGACGGGGAGGATCTGGCCCTTGAGCATGAGGAGGGTGGTGCCGGCCGAGGTGGCGACGCGCGTCGACGCGGTGGCGACGACGAGGGTGCGGCCGTCGCGCGAGCACGCCGCGAGCTCCACCGGCAGCGACGCCGCGACCTCCGCGCAGGTGCCGACGTACGGCTCCTCGAGGAGGACGACGTCGGCGCGCGAGGTGAGCGCCTCGCACAGGGCGAGGCCGCGGATCTCCGGCCGCGTCATCGCCGAGACGCGGCGCTTGGCGAGGGCGCCGAGGC
>JAEUKG010000214.1 GCA_016794325.1 Myxococcales bacterium
TTGCCGGTGCGCGAGCGCCCGCCCTCGAGGTAGAACTCGAGCGGCGCGCCCTCGAGGATGAGGCGGCGAATGTAGGCGTCCACCACCGCGCCGTAGAGCCGGTCGCCCTTGAACTCGCGGCGGATGAAGAACGCGCCCGCCTTGCGGAGGAAGGGCCCGAGGGGGAAGAAGTTGAGGTTGTCGCCGGCGGCGATCGTCGGCACCGGCATCTGGGCCCGGTAGAAGACCTTCGACAGAATGATGTAGTCTACATGTGACTTGTGGCTCGGGAGGAGGACGAGGGTGCCCTCCTTCGCGCACGCGCGGAGGCGCTCGAGGCCCTCGTCGTCGATCTCGAGGCCCTGGTACATGCGGGCGACGGTCGCGTCGAAGGCCGCGTCCATCACGTTCATGAAGTTCATGTCGAGGGCGGTCTCGAGCTCGGTGAGCATCTCGCCCGCGCGCTCGAGGAGGACGCGCCGCTCGGAGCTGCCCTCGCCGGCCATGTCGGAGACGACCTTGAGGAGCTTGGGGCTCCGGAGCACCTCGCCCCGCACGCGGTCGCGCGGCTTCTGGGTGGGGCCGAGGACGCTCCTCCGCTCGCGCTCGATGCGGCGGAGGAGGGCGTAGACCAGGCGCCGCACGAGGACGCCGTCGGTGACGCCGGCCGCCTCGTTCTGCGCGAGGAACGCCTTGAGATCGAGCGCCTCGCCGGCGCGCAGGGTGACGTGGCGGTAGTTGAGGAGGAACTGCGCCATCGTGCGGAGCTTGCCCGGCCACTCGGCGGGCCCGAACACCCCGTCGACCCAGTCGCGGCTCGTCTTGTCGGGGCTCCGCGACCACAAGAAGACCTGCGGCAAGAGCAGGATCGGCTCGCTCGATCGCCGCTGGAGATCGAGGAGGCGCATGAGGTACGGATCGCCCTCGCTCTTGCCGCGCGCGCTCGGATCGGTGAGCGTCGGCGGGCGCTTGAGGAAGAGCGCGGCCGAGCGCCCGCCGGCGAGCGCGGCCTCGAGGCGGTCGGCGTCGACGGTGTGCGGGCGCGGGACGAGCGACGCGAGGAGGCCCTTGCCGGGCTCGACCACGAACATGCCGAGGTCGTTGGCGAAGCCGACGTCGGGCAGGCGCAGGCGCTTGACGAGGTAGTCGAGCGCGAAGAAGTCGACGAACGAGAGGTTGCGCAGCACGTAGACGACCCGACCTCGCTGGTCGAGCTCGCGCGCCCGCGCTGCCCACGACTCGTCGACCTCGATGTGCTCGAAGAAGCGGTCGTAGAGCCAGCCGCCCCTCATCCCCCGAAGGCCTTCCGCACGATGGTGGTGATGCGGCTCGACGCGTCGCTGGACGGCGACATCTTCCCCGCGTGCGGCCAGTTGAAGTTGAACGCCTGCACCTGGTTGCACGAGAGCGACACGAGGACGTCGAGCGGCAGCGGCTGCCCCGGCGCGGGCTGGGTGTTGCCGAACGAGAAGCCGAACTCGGCGTACATGCAGCTCGAGCGCGTCGCCTCCCAGCCTTTGTCCTTGCCGAAGACGTCGAGGATCTCGTCCTTCTGGCCCTGATCGGTCACCTGCATCCAGCCGAGGATGCGGAAGTTGTGGAAGCGCGCGACGTTGGCGGTGGGCGCGGGCGTGCCCCCGGGCAAGAGCCCCGGCGGGATCAGCGTCGGCGGCAGCATGGAGCCCACGCCGCCGAGCCACGTCTGGATCTCCTGCGGCACGGGGACGGGGAGGGGCAGGCCGTTCGGGCCCATGGCCGCGGGCGGCGGCTCGAAGTTCTGCAGGCGGTAGACGGTGACGGGCTGCGACTTCAGCTGATCGAACGGCGCGGCGAGGCCGCCGCCGCAGCCGGCGAGCGCCGAGGCCGCGGTCACGATCGCGATCGAGAGGAGGAGCGTCTTCTGCATCGCGGGGGAGGGTAGCACGGCGTCGGCGAGGCGCGCGCGCGCCTCATGCGCTACGCTCCGCGGCCATGATTCGCATCAAGAAGATCGATCACGTGGCGGTGTGCGTGGCCGACGTCGACGCGGCGGTGAAGAAGTACCGGGACGTGCTCGGCCTCGAGCCGACGACCCGCGAGGTCGTCGCGTCGCAGAGCACCGAGGCCTGCCTGCTCCCGGTCGGCGAGACGAGCATCGAGCTCATCGCCCCCAAGGGCAACGCGGGCCTCGAGAAGTTCCTCGAGAAGCGCGGCCCGGGCCTCCACCACATCGCGGTCGAGGTCGAGGGCATCGAGGGCGCGCTCACCCTGCTGAAGAGCCTCGGGGTGCCGCTCGTCGACGAGACGCCGCGCGTCGGCGCGCGCGGCCACAAGGTGGCGTTCTTGCACCCGAAGGCCACCGGCGGCGTGCTCGTCGAGCTCGTCGAGCCCGCCGAGCACGGCTGACCCTCAGCGCGAGACGAAGAGGTCGAGCGGCGTGTTCGAGCCGCCGCCGGTGACGAAGACGAGCCGGACGTCGCCCGCGGCGATCGGGCCCATCGACACCGCGGATTTCGGGTCCGAGAGCGGCTCGGCGCCGGCCGGCACCGCCATCGAGACCGCGCGCGCGCCCGGGGCCTCGAGCCGCAGGCCGCCCGCCCACGCGCCGCCGCGCGGCGAGCGGCCGACGGTGCCCGCCCGCGGCAGCCCGATACGCACCGCGTAGGTGACGCCGTAGTTGCCGCCGAGCCCGAGCTTCTGCCCGGTGAGGGCGTCGACGCCCTGCGCGAGGGGCTCGACGTCCCCGGTGCCGAGCCGGAGGCGCCGGACGCCGCGATCGCCGGCCGCGGCCGGGGCGACGATGACGAACCCCGCGCGCTCGAAGGTGCCGCGGTCGTGGCGATCGCGGGCGAGGACCGGCAGGTCGAGGGGGACGACGTCGGCGCGCGCGTCGCCGCTCAGGCTCGCGAAGGTGATCTTGAGCGGCGCCGGGCTCTCGAAATCGATCATCGCCTGCACGAGCTCGTCTTTGTCGGCGACGAGGCGCGCGAGCCCCTCGTCGAGCAGCACCCGCTTGCCCGCGGGGACGACGAGGGGGGTCCGGAGCTCCGAGGCCATGTGCTTGGCGGCCACGTCGCGGCCGATCGCCGCGTACTCCTTGCTCGGCGGAACGACGCCGCGCTTCGTGATCGTCACCCGCACGTCGCTCGCGCCCGGGTTGTAGAGCGCGACCGGGAAGCGCCGCGGCGCGCGCCCGCCGTTCGCGTGGTAGACGTAGGCG
>JAEUKG010000254.1 GCA_016794325.1 Myxococcales bacterium
CATCATCGCCATCTGCTTGCGCATGTTGCGCATCGCGCCCATCTGGCCGAGCCCGGGGATCTTCCCGAGCAAGCCGCCCATGCCGCCCATGCCGCCCATGTTCTCCATGAGCTGCTTCATGAACAGGAAGCGCTGCACGAGCTCGGTGACCTCTTGCTCGCCGCGACCGGAGCCCTTGGCGATGCGCTTCGCGCGCTCGGGCTCGCGCACGAGCACGTAGGGATCGCGCCGCTCGAGCTTCGTGAAGCTCTGGATGATCGCCTCGATCTTCACGAGCTCGTTGTCGTCGATGTTCGTGCCCGGCGGGATCATCGAGTCCATCCCCGGCATCTTGCCGATGATGTCCTGGAGCGACCCCATCTTCTTGATCATCTTGATCTGGCTGAGGAAGTCGTCGAGGGAGAAGTTCCCCTCGAGCATCTTCATCGCCTCTTCTTCGGCCTTCTTCTGATCGATGACCTCTTCGAAGTCCTTCATCAGGCCGACGACGTCGCCCATGCCGAGCACGCGGCTCGCCATGCCGTCGGGGCGGAACGGCTCGAACTTGTCGGTCCCCTCGCCCATGCCGACGAAGCGCACCGCCGCGCCCGTGACCTCCTTCACGCTCATGGCGGCGCCGCCGCGGGCGTCGCCGTCGAGCTTGGTGAGGACGACGCCGGTGAGGTCGAGGCGATCGTTGAAGCCCTTCGACACCTTCACCGCGTCCTGGCCGATCATCGCGTCGACCACGAGCAGGATGTTGTCGGGCGTGGTCTTCGCCTTGATCTCCGACAGCTCCTCCATGAGCTTCTCGTCGATCGCGAGGCGCCCGGCGGTGTCGTAGATGATGACGTCGCAGCCCTTCGAGCGCGCCTCGGCGCGCGCCTTGTCGCAGATCGCGACGGGGCTCTCGCCGGGGATGCTGAAGACGGGGACGTCGATGCTCTTGCCGAGCACCTGGAGCTGCTCGACGGCGGCCGGGCGCTGCATGTCGGCGGCGACGAGGAGCGGCTTCTTGCCCTCCTTGGCGAGGTAGCGCGCGAGCTTGGCGCAGGTCGTCGTCTTGCCGGAGCCCTGGAGGCCGACCATCATGATGCCGGTCGGGCCCTTGTCGGCGAACGTGAGCGGCTCGCCCTCGCCGGTCATGAAGTCGACGAGCTCGTCGTGGCAGATCTTGGTGAAGACGTCGCTCGCCGACACCTTGACGGTGTCGCCCTCCTTGGACTTGGCGCGGATCTTCACGACCTCGCCGAGGGCTTTGTCCTTCACGCGGGCCAGGAAGGCCTTGGTGACGCCGAGCTCGACGTCGGCCTCGAGGAGCGAGAGGCGGACCTCGCGCAGCGCGGGCTCGATGTTCTGCTCGGTGAGCTCGGTCAGCCCGGCGAGGCGGTTCTTCGCCTGCTTGAAACCACGGGTAATGGCGTCGAACATGATTGCGGACGGACACTTAGCACGGAACCGGCCCCGGCCGCGACCCCCCCGCAGCCTGCCATCAGCGGCGCAGGCGGAGATCGCCGAGGGCCTGATCGCAGCGATCCATCGCCGCCTTCCCCTCCTTGAGGAGGGCCTCGGCCTCGTCGAGCTTCTTCGGCATCGCCGCCGCCTCGGGCGAATCGGGGGCGAGCGTGCCGGACTTGAGATCGGCGAGGCCCCGCTCGACCTCGGCCTTGAGCGCGAGGGCCTTCACCGTCGGCTCGATCCCCTTGAGGCACGCGGCCTTGGCGGCGCAGACCTCCGGCGCGGTGCAGGCCACCGCCTTCACCGGCTCGACGCGCTGCGGGCGCTCGAGGTTGTCGGCCTGGCGGAAGCGCTCCACCGCGGTCGCGAGCGACGCGGCCTCCCGATCGCGCGCCGACTCGCAGCCCGCGAGCAGCGCGACCGCGCCGACGAGGGCGATGGCGAGAGGCCTCACGCGAGCTCCACCTTGCTCCACATGTCGCGCCGCATCTTCTCCTTGGCGCTGTCGGTGCGGGTGATGATCCGCGCCGCGCCCCAGGCGGCGAGGAGCTGCCCCTCTTGTCCGAGGGCGGGCATCACCGTCGGCCCCGCGAGGAAGGCGCCGTCGAGGGGCGCGCGCACCGGCTCGCCGGCGAGGCCGTGGCAGTCGCTCGGCGTGACCAGCCACCGCGGCACCATCGGCTCGGCGTCGAGCGAGGCGCCCTGGGAGCGGAGCGTCGCGCGATCGACGTCGCGGCGGCGCCCGCCCTCGAAGCTCCACAGGGGCCGGCCGTCGTGCGGCGAGTCGACGCAGATCACGCAGCGGTCGAGGAACGGCAAGTGGGCCTCGACCGAGGTGAGCACGTCTTCGCGCATTCGTGTCACGTCCGCCGTCGGCGCCACCAGGGTCTCGGTGACGAGGAGCGTCGTGCCCGGCGCGGCGCCGGGCAACCGCTCCAGGTACACCTCGGGCAGGCCGGGCGCGCGCGGCAGGAGGAACGCGTGGACGGGCAGCGGCGCGGGGACCCCGCCCTCGCGCACGACGATCGAGGTGACGAAGCGACCGTCGCCCACCGACACCTCGGGCATCCGTTCGACCACGCGACGGGAGAGCTGGAGGTTCGGCGCGAGCTCGAGGAGCGCTTGCGCCGGGCCGTCGGCGACGACGAAGCCGACGCCGAGCGGCTCGGTCTCGCCGTCGATCTCCACCCCCCGCACGCGGCCCGATCGGTGGACGAGCGACAGCACGCGGTCCGAGAGGCGCACGTCGCCGCCGTGGGCGCGCACCCGCTCGAGGAAGAACTCGACGAGCTCGTCCTCGCCGCCCTGGAGCGAGAACACCCCGCGGGTCCAGGCGCCGTGGAGGCGAGCGAGCGCGAACGGCGGCAGCGGGCCCGCGAGATCGGTGGCGAACGCCGCGGGGGCGCGGATGACGTCGCGGTAGGGGTGCTCGCGCGGGAACTCGGCGAGGAGCGTCGGCTCCTCGTCGGCCATCGCCGGGACGAGCTCGCGCGCCTTCTTCGTCTCCCGGCGCTCCCAGAAGGAGCCCGGGGGCCAGACGACGTCGCGCTCGAAGGCGGCGTCGGCGGCGCCGTTCGTGCGCGACAGCTCGTTGTAGAGGGTGTCGACGACGCGGCGGACCTCGGGGAACTCCCGGTCGATCTCGCGGAAGAAGAGCGCCTGGTCCGGCGGGAGCTCGAGGCGGAACGTCGGCCCGAGCACCGCGAGCATCGGGTCGAGCGCGCGCACGCGGCGACGGAAGGTCTGCGACTGCGCGAGCTCCACGAGCACGCGCCCGAAGGCGGGCGACGACATGCCGAGGAACGAGAACGTCCTGCGCGCGAGCGCGTGCTCGCCGAAGCGATAGCGGGCCGGGCGCGCGCCGTGGCCCACCACGAGGACGCGCCACGAGCGACGCGCGAGGAGGGCCGCGCTCGCGAGCGCCCCGACGCTCGTCCCGAGGACGACGACGTCGTAGTGCTTGCTCATCGCGACCGCACCGTGACCCGGGGGCGCCCCTCGGCGGGCCTGTCCACGCGCACCCGCCCCTCGGCGATCGCCTGGAGCGCCTGCGGCAGCGCGCGGTGCTCCTCGACGAGGATCCGCGCCGCGAGCGCGGCCGCGTCGTCGCCCTCGGCGACGTCGACCGCGCGCTGGGCGATGATCGGTCCGGTGTCGACCCCCGCGTCCACGAAGTGCACCGTGCAGCCGGCCACCTTGACGCCGTAGGCCAGCGCCTGGGCGGGGCCGTGCACGCCGGGGAACGACGGCAGGAGGGCGGGGTGTACGTTCACGACCCGATCGGGGAACGCGTCGATGAGCACGCTCGTCACGATGCGCATGAACCCGGCGAGGACCACGCACGAGACGGCGTGATCGCGGAGCACCCGGACGATCTCCGCGTCGAAGGCCTCGCGGCCGGCGAAGGCGCGGTGGTCGATCACGCAGGTGGGGACGCCGCGCGCGCGCGCGCGCTCCAGCGCGTACGCGCCCGCCTTGTTCGAGATCACCACCCGCACGGCGGCCGAGAGCTCGCGCGCTTCGATGGCGCCGAAGATCGCCTCGAGGTTGGTGCCGCCGCCCGACACCAGCACCCCGAGGGCGAGCGGGCCCTCGCTCACGGCGCGATCTCCACCCGCTCCTCGAAGGCGCGGCTCGCGGGGACGTCCACGACGACCCCCGCGTCCCAGGCCCGCTCCCCCGCCGCCTCGGCCGCCGCGAGGGCGCGCGCGACGTCGGACTGCGGCACGACGACGACGAAGCCGATCCCCGCGTTGAACGTGCGGAGCATCTCCGCGTCGGCCACGGAGCCCTCCTGCTGCACGAGGTCGAAGATCGCCGGGCGCGCCCAAGGCGTGAGCCGCGCGCCGAGGCCCTCGGGCAACACGCGGGGGAGGTTGCCGGGCAGGCCGCCGCCGGTGACGTGGCTCATCGCCCGCACGTCGACGCCGGCGGCGAGCACGGCCTGCGACGCCTTCGCGTACAGGCGGGTGGGCTCGAGGAGGGCTTCGGCGACCGTCTTGCCGCCGAGCGCAGCCGGCCGGTCGTCCATGGAGAGGCGCTCGAGCGCCTTCCGCGCGAGCGAGTAGCCGTTCGAGTGGAGGCCGCTCGAAGCGAGGGCGATCACCCGGTCGCCGGCCGCGACCCGGGCGCCGGTGACGAGCTTCGCGCGGGCGACGACGCCCACCGCGAAGCCGGCGAGATCGTATTCGCCGTCCGCGTACATCCCCGGCAGCTCCGCGGTCTCGCCGCCGAGGAGCGCGCACCCGGAGGCCTTGCACGCGCGTGCGATGCCGCCGACGACGGCCTCCCCGACGGCGACGTCGAGGCGACCGGTGGCGAAGTAGTCGAGGAAGAAGAGCGGGCGCGCGCCGGAGGTGACGATGTCGTTCACGCACATCGCCACGAGGTCCTGGCCGATGGTGTCGTGCCTGCCCGTCTGGAAGGCGACCTTGAGCTTGGTGCCCACCCCGTCGGTGCCGCTGACGAGCACCGGGTCCTCGACGCCCGCGGGGAGCCCGCAGAGGCCGGCGAAGCCGCCGACGTCCGAGAGCACCTCGGGGATGCGCGTCATCTTGGCGAGTGGCTTGATGCGCTCGACGAGCTCGTCGCCCGCATCGATGTCGACTCCGGCTTGTCGGTAGGTGAGGCCCATCCGGCGCAGACGCTAAAACACCCTCGGCCAATAGGGAACAGGCGCGACGCTCCGCCTCGAACGCCGGCCTTGGCGCTCAGGCGGCGCGTCGAGGCATCGGCGGCGGCATCGGGGGCCCCCACGGCGTGCAGTGGGCGGCGGCGGCGGTGAAGCCGGCGACGTGGCAGCAGCCGAGGCTCCGCACCTCCTCGGTGGGGGCCAGGGTGTCTCGAGGGTCGGGCTGGCCGGCGAGCGCGTCGCAACACGAGGCGAGGTGGGCGTCCTTCTTCAGGGACGCGGGGTCGCCGAAGCTCCACCACTCGGGATCGCCGCCGGGGAAGGCCTCCTTCAGCGCGGCGCGGCAGGCCTCGAGCGAGGCGCCGGAGCCGCCGCTCGCGCACGAGCCCTTGGCGCCGGTGCCGCCGGTCGGCCGGGGCGCGGGCTTGGGCTTGCTCTTCGCGGGCGCCTTCGACACCCCCTCCTCCGTGGACGTGGGCTCCCCCTCCCCGCCGGCGGCGTCGTCGGTCGAGGGGGCCTCCGGGAACGCGCACGCGGGCAAGACGGCGGCGGACGCGGCGAAGGCGAGCTTGGCGGCGGCGAGGAGGGCTCGGTCGTGGATCTCTCGGTGCATGGCAAGAACCTCCGTGGGTCGTGGTCGATCCTCGGAATAGCAGGCGGATCCGTACGCACCATTCGTATGATCCAGACCCCATTGTATCGATTCGCCTTACGCCGGAGCGGGGCGGGGCGTCAGTGCGGGATGGCGGCGGCCGCGACCACCTGCGCCATCAGCACCTTCGCGACGTGCACGAAGATGATGATGCCCAAGACGTCGACGAGGCTCGCGATGAAGGGGGCCGAGCTCGTCGCCGGGTCGATGCCGATGCGCTTGAGCAAGAGGGGCATCATCGACCCCACCGTGCACCCCATCACCACGATCCCGACGAGGGTCGCCGCCACCGTCCCCGCGAACGCCCACGACTGATCGGGGTACATCTTCACCCGGAGCATGCCGATGAGGCCGAGCGCCGAGCCGAGCGCGAGGCCCATCCCCATCTCGCGGTAGAGGATCCGCCACCAGTCGCGCGGCTTGATCTCGCCGGTGGCGAGCCCGCGGATGATGAGGGTCGACGACTGGCCTCCGGAGTTGCCGCCGGTCGAGATGAGCAGCGGGACGTAGTAGGCCGCGCCCTTGATCGCGTCGAGCACGTAGTCGTAGTGCCGCATCGCGGTCTGGGTGAAGAACTCCTCGATGAAGAGGATGACGAGGACGACGCCGCGCTTGCGGATGAACGCCCAGAACGCCGTCTGGAAGTAGCCGTCCTCGAGCGGCTGCACGCCGCCGAGCTTCTGGACGTCTTCGGTCTGCTCCTGGGTGAGGACGTCGACGATGTCGTCGATGGTGATGACGCCGAGGAGCTCGTGTTTGTCGTCGACGACCGGCACGACGTTGAGGTCGTATTTGGCCATCTGCTTGGCGACCTCCTCTTGGTCCATCGTCGGGTGCACGGTGACCACCGGCTCCCGCATGATCTCGGAGAGCTTGGTCGCGGGATCGCGCAGGACGAGCTCGCGGAGGGGGACGATGCCGAGGAGCTTGTTCCGCTCGAGGACGTAGACGTTGTAGATGGGCGCGTCGCTCTCGCGGTCGAACGCGCGCACCGCCTCGACCGCCTCCCGGACCTCGAGGACCTGCGGGACGTGGACGTACGCGGTCGTCATCAGGTGTCCGGCGCTCGTCTCCGGCCACTTCTCGATCTCGCGGACCTCCTCGGCGGCCTCGGGGTCGACGCGCTCGAGGCGCTCGAGCAGCGCGTCGCCGACGTCCTCGGGGAGCGCGCTGAAGAGGTCGGCGCGATCGTCGGGCTCCATCTCGCTCGCGATCTGGACCACCGACTCCGGCGGCATGACCTCGACGATCTCCTCCTGCTCGTGCTCCTCGAGGCGCTCGAAGATGGGCGCGGCCTCCTCGGCCGGCAGGCGCGCGAGGAAGGCGGCGGCCTCGTCGGGCTCGAGATCGCCGAGGATGTCGGCGACGTCTTCGGGGTGGAGCTCCGAGAACAGCTCGCGGACCTGATCCGGATCCTCCCGCAGGACCTCCTTGAGGTCGGGGCCGATGAGGGTCGAGAGCCGCACGTCCGCAGTTTTCGCCCTCTCGAAGCCAAAAAGCAACGACTTGCCGCGAGTTTCGGTCGAGATGCGCCGGGAGCCCCTCGCCTCCCCGCCCGGCTCGCGCTATACCGCCGCGCATGCGTCACGTGATCGTCACCTTCGCCGCCGCCGCCACCATGCTCACCGCCCTCTACGCCTGCTCGAGCGACAGCTCGTCGAGCAGCAGCAGCAGCGGCGGCAAGGCCGACTCGGGCGCGGACGGCGCCTCGTCTTCGTCCTCCGGCGGGTCGTCTTCGTCTTCCGGCGGGTCGTCTTCGTCCTCCGGCGGGTCGTCTTCTTCGTCGTCCGGCGGGTCGTCTTCCGGCGACGGCGGCAGCTCGGTCAACGGCTGCACCACGTTCGTCGACAAGACCGACGGCGCGGCCGATCGCAGCCTCGTCTTCGACTTCGACATCGCGACCAACCCCGACCGCTGCATGAAGGTGAAGGTTGGTCAGGACGTGTCGTGGACCGGCGTGTCGTCGTTCCACCCGCTCGCCCCCTCCGGCGGCACGACGCCGAGCCCGATCCAGGCCACCACCACCGACGCGACGGTGACCTTCACCGCCGCGGGGACCTTCGGGTACGTCTGCTCGAACCACGCGTCGATGACGGGCGCGATCCAGGTCGTCCCCTGATCGGCGGCGGGCTGACACGGTGAACCGCCGCGTCGAGATCGTTCGAGAGATCGAGGCGGCACCGAGGGGGGCGCGCGGAACAGCCTCCCGGCTTTGACGGGCATCGCTGCCGGTGGCGCCGTGTCCCGGCGGACCTCGGCGCCCCGAGGCCTGGCGGCGATCGTTTCTTCGCCGTCTGCTATCGTCGAGGGATGATGAAGCGACTCGTCTTGCTCTCGCTCATTTCGGCGGTGGGGATCTTCGCGGCGTGCTCTTCGAGCGAGAGCACGTCCTCCTCGAGCGGCGGCTCCTCGTCGGGCGGCGACGGCGGCGGCTCCTCGTCGAGCGGCGGATCATCGGGGGACGGCGGCGGCGGCAGCGACGCCGGGCGCGACGTGGTCCTCGACATCGGGCCCGGCGTGAAGTCGTGCAACGGCACGTACGTGGACCGCACCGATCCCGGCGCCGCGCGCACCATCCAGTGGGACCCGGACATCATGACCCGGCCGGAGCGCTGCATGATGATCAAGGTCGGCCAGAAGGTGAAGTGGAACGGCGACTTCAACACCCACTCGCTCGAGGCCAACGGCGCGGAGGCCGACAACCCCATCCACGCCGACATCGGCGACATCGGGGAGATCACGTTCACCCGCGCGGCGACCTTCGGCTACACGTGCGCGTTCCACGGCACGGAGGTCGGGGCGATCAAGGTCGTGCCCTGACGGGCTCCGCGTCAGGGGTGGCTCTTGGGCTTGCCCTTGGCCGGCCCCTGCGCGTAGCCCCACTCCTGGAGCAGGCGGTTCATCTCGTCGGCGCCCTCGCCCGTGATCTCGGCGCCGTCCTGGACGCCGATCGCCCCTCGGTCACGGGCGACGAACAGACCGAGGTCGCGGCGGGGATCGATCTGCGGCAGGAGCGACGCCGCGGCGGCCTCGCGCGCGTCGTCGGTGACGAGGCCCTTCGCGACGACGGGTGAGAAGAGCCCGAAGCCGCCGGCGAAGATGTTCACCTCCGGCCAGGGTTTGTCGTCGAGGTAGAGCTGCCAGGTCACGGGCGCCGCCGGGGGATCGGCGAGCAGGTCGAGGCCGACCACCGCGTCTTCGGCGGTGGTGAAGCCGAGCTCGACGTGATCGCCCTTGTCGCGGACCTGGCTCGGATCGAGCCCGACGGGATCGAGCTTGCCGACCTTGCCCTTGCCGACCGTGATCGTCCCCGAGACCCGACGCGCCTCCCCGCGGGTCGCGAAGCGCAGGTGGATGACCGGCTTCTTGTCGGCGTCTGCCCCGCCGCCGCTCGGCGCGCGCGCCTCGGGGGTCCCGACGGTGGGCACGTTCTTCAGCGCGGCCTCGAGGCGCGCCCGCATCTCCCGGAGCGTCGCCGGAT
>JAEUKG010000263.1 GCA_016794325.1 Myxococcales bacterium
CGCCGCGCCGGCCGAGCCCGCGGCCGCGGCGGCGCCCCCGAAGGTCGAGACGCCGAAGCCCTCCCCCGCGAAGCCCCCAGTGCCGAAGTCGATCAAGCCGCCCCCGCCGGCGGGCGCCGCCGGCGCGGCGGCCGCTGGGGCGGAGGTCGCCCCCGCGGCGCCGGGCCTCGGCAAGGCGATGTCGACGATGTTGATGTTCGGCGGCGCCGCGGCCGACGGCGCGCCCGCGGCCCCGCCCGCCGCGCCGCCCACGAGCGGCCCGTCCTCGTCGAACATCCCGACGATGCTCGGCGGCACCGCGCCCGGCGTCGAGGAGATCTCGAGCTCGATGCTGCTCGAGGCCGAGAGCGAGCGGAAGCTCCCCGTCGCCGGACCGCCGTCGGGCGATCTGCCGCCGGCCACCGATCCCGTCCAGCGCCCCGAGGCGGACCGCGACGGCGGCTCGGTGCCGCCGCCGCCGACCACGTCGCGCCGCGGGCTCGTGTCCCTCGCCGGCGACATCACCGCGGTCAAGCCGAAGAACAAGTTCGTCTTGCCCGTGGCGGCCGTGCTCGGCGGCCTGCTCGCGTTGACCATCCTCGCCGGGATAGTTTCGCTCGTGCGCAGCATCGCCGGCGGCTCCAAGGACAAAGACGACAAGACCGCGGCCAGCGCCAGCGCGCCGACGAGCACCGCGACCCTCGCCAGCGCCAAGGCGAGCGCGAGCGCGGCGACCTCCACCGCTCCCCCGCCGCCCGACACCGCGATCGCTCCGCCGCCCGTCGCCGACTCCAAGGGCCCCGCGGTCGCGTACGACGCGTGCAAGATGCAAGGAAGCCCCCACGTCGTCTCGCCGCGGGCGGTGCAGCTCGTCGGCGTCGAGGTCGGGGCCGCGCCCCAGGGCCTGCTCGTCGGCTTCGCCACCACCTTCAAGGAGGCGATGGCGGTGACGCTCGATCCGACGTCGATGGGCGCGACGGCCACCGAGAAGGCGGTGTCGCCCGACATCATCAAGCGCGTCGTCGCCGGCGTCTCGGGCGGCAAGGTCGTCCCGGCGATCGACGTCGATCGGCGCGGCGACGTGATGAACCACCGCCGCGCGTCGTCGAACCTCGCCGTCGACCTCGGCACCGCCGAGGGGCACCTCGTCTGGACGCCCCACCTCGGCCAGAGCCACGCGAAGCTCTTCAAGCTGCCGGGCGCCGAGCCGATCGAGGCGCTGCGCGTCGTCCCGCTCGCGAGCGAGAAGGGGTACGCGTTCGCGTTCCGCCAGGGCTCGAACGTGGTGTTCGGCGCCGCGAAGGGCGACTCGATGCTCGCGCCGCTCGGCGACCTGCGCGTGGTGCCGGGCCTCGGCAAGGTCGTCGGATCGCCGGCGATCGCGGTGAGCGACGACACGATCATGGTGGCGTGGGCCGATCGCGCGGCGCCCATCGATCCGTGGGCCATCCGGCTCTCGCACCAGAAGATCGGCGAAGGGACGGAGGTGACGACGATCTTCTCGACCCCCTCGGGCGGCCTCGGCGGCAAGACGATGGCGCCCGCGCTCACCTCCATCGGCGGTCGTCGCTTCTTGCTCGCGTGGACCGAGGGGCCCGCGAAGTCGAACCAGGTCCGCGCGACGGTGATCGGCGCCGACGGCGGCCCGGTCGGCGACGCGATGACGCTGAGCCCGGCGGGCACCAACGCCGGTCAGGCGCAGGTCGCGGTCGGCGAAGGCGGCAAGGGCGTGGCGGTGTTCCTCGCCGAGCGCGCCAAGCGCTACGAGGTCACGGCGGTGTCCGTCCTCTGCGAGAAGAAATGAAGAACCTTCGTCGAGCCGGCCGCGCCGCCTCCCGCGGCGCGGCGAGCACGGTCCTCCTCCTCGCGACCCTCGCGCTCGCCCCGATCGCGGCGACGGGGTGCGATCTCCTCGAGATCGGGGTGAAGAGCAAGGTCGCCGACGGTCAGCTCTACGCGTCGGGCGAGGGGCGCTTCGACCTCTACTTCCAGAAGGTCCACGCCGAGCAGGTCGCCCGCAAGGCGTGGGACGCCGACAAGAAGGCCGCGAAGAAGCCGGTCGCGAGCTTCGCCGGCGTGTCGGAGGGGCAGTCGAACGCCGCGCTCTTCGACGCCCTGAAGGGCAAGGCATCGGGTGTACAATACAAGCTCGACGCCGACGGCAAGGTCGCGGTCCCGCCGAAGGGCGACGCCGCCCTCGCGCGCGCGGTCGAGGAGACGGTGCGGCTCGAGCTCGCCCACGCGAAGCGCGTGAAGGACGCGGGCGCGCGCGCCGAGGACCTCGCGCGTGAGGGCGACAGCCTC
>JAEUKG010000303.1 GCA_016794325.1 Myxococcales bacterium
TGAGCGGGCGCGCCCGGCCGCGCGCCGCGGGGCGCGAATCCGGGGTGTTTTCCGGCACCTGGCGCGCGGGGCGCGGCGCGGCGCGCGCGGGGTGTCACCCGACCGGACGACGTGCGCGCGGGGCCGGCGAGGAGGAGAACCGCGGCCCATGAAGACCACACGCTCCCTCTCCGTGCTCGTCCTCGCCTGCTCCTCCATCGCCGCCGCCGGCGGCTGCGCCGCGCCCACCGACGCGAGCGAGCCCGCGGCCGACGACGAGGCCGTCGCCTCCGCCGCCGCGCCGCTCGTCTCCGCCGAGTACACCTCCGACGGCGACACGATCACGCTCTGGCACAAGGGCGCCGCGTTCTGCTACCTCACCGACGTCCGCGGCGACCTCCTCTCGCGCGAGGCCGAGTGGGGCGTCGCCGCCTACGCGCGCCTCACGGTGGAGGGCGACTACTTCCGCCTCTCGACCGTGCCCGGGGTGAAGGCCTCGGCCCGCTGCGCCCCCTACGGCGACTTCCGCGGCCTCGGGCCGGAGCGCCGCGTCTCGACGCCGAGCGGCTGGCTGTTCTCGTACGAGCGCGACCGCTACCCGCTCTGGGGCCCGGGCTCGCTCTGCTACCTGTCGGGCGTCCACGTCGGTCAGAAGCACGGCTTCGACGGGCCGCAGTCGAGCGCGCGCGTCTTCCGCAACGCGAGCGGGCAGTGGTACGGGCAGACGGGCGGCGGCGGCCGCTGGGAGGGCGGCTTCCTCGGCTACTTCGGCTGGGGGAGCACCTGGGTGAGCGAGGCTCCCTACGGCTACGCGATGTGCGTCGACACCCGCGCCTCGTTCCGCGTGAGCGGCGCCCCCGGCGGCGGCGACCAGTTCTACTGGACGCAGGGCCGCCCGCAGACCTGGATGATCCCGGTCAGCGAGGGCGTGTGCATGCTCACCGGGGTTGACGGCCGCTTCGCCGGCGGCGGCGAGTCGGTGTCGATCACCCAGGAGAGCGGCTACTGGGTGCTCGGCGGCACCTCGATGCAGGAGGGCGTCGCCGCCACCGCGCAATGTGTGCCCTACAACCAATTCACCTTCTCGGCGGCGCCCGGGTTCTTCGGAGCGCGCTGAGGCGACGGCATCGCCTGCGCGGAGCGAGCTTGGCCGGCACGCTTTGCGGCGGACGCTTCGCCTCGAGACGGGCCAGCGAGGGCGCACCAATCCTGCCATAGTGCTCGGAGAGGCGCGCCCAGGGAGATGACCCCGACCCGGATCTGTCCAGACTGCCCCGCGGCGCGGGCGCGCCTCCTCATGGGTCTCGTCGAGAGCGAGCGAGGGTGCCTCTTCCGCTGCCTGCCCTCGCTCGACCAGGCGCCCCTCCCGATGAGCTGGGGAGGCGACTACGCGTTCGGCTTGATCCGGCGCGGCATCGTGATCCGGCAGCGGGTCGACGGCGCCGGTCGCGCGACTGCGATCGACATCGCGGGCCCCGGCAGCGCTATCCCGATAAGCCCAGATGGCAGCGCGACCTCGTACTCCCTCGGCGACGCGCTCGTGTGCCTCGTTCCGTCCGTCGCCCTCGACGGCGCCATGGCCAAACAGCGGGTGGCGCTCGACGTCGTCGCGGCCCAACGGCAGATCGTCGAGCGCGTGGAGCGGATCTCGGACGCGAAGGGGCGGCGGTCGGCGACCGCGCGCGTCGCGGCGCTGCTCGTCACCATCGTCGAGACGCTCTCGCCGGGCCGCGGAGCGGTGATCCCGTCCGCCATCCGCCAGCGCGACCTCGCGGCGCTCCTCGCCCTACGCCACGAGTCCGTGTGCCGCGCGATGCGCGTTCTCGAGCGTCGCAGCATGATCCGGAGGCGAGGGGCCGACACCTGGGTCGACGCGGGCGCGCTCGCCTCCGTCTGAGCGGCTGCGCTCGCGGGGCACCGCGTTCGCCCTGCCGGCGCTACCGGTCGATTGATCGAGCGCAATCCGGCGGCGGTCGGGTTGGTCCATGGTGCGCGGGACTCATGGCCACCCTCGCCGAAGCAACCTCGACCGCACCGCTCGTCACGGCCCACGACTCCCTCGTCGCGGCCTTGGAGCGCTGCGCACACGATGACGCACCGTACCTGACCGTGCACGGCGCGAAGGGCGCTTCGCGCCGCTCCGCGAAGGACGCCCTCGCCGGAGCGTACCGTTGGGCGAAGCTCCTCTCGGCCTGCGGCACGAGCAAGGGCGACCGCGTGCTCGTGCTTCTGCCCACCGGGCACGCCTTCGCCGAAGCGCTGTTCGGAGCCATGCTCCTCGGGGCGATCCCCGTCCCATTGGCGTCGCCGATGACCTTCGGGAGCGTCGACCGCTACCTCGAGAACCTCGGGCGCATCGCAAAGAGCTGCGGCGCGCGCACCATCGTCACCTATCCGCGGATCCGAGACGCGGTGAGCGCGTCGCCTCTGTTCGGGGCCTCCGTCGGTCGCGTCCTCGTCGAGGCCGACCTCGACGGGCTGGCGGCGACGCCGCTGCGCCTGCCATCCATCGCCGGCGCCGACACCGCCTTCCTCCAATACACCTCGGGGACCACCGGTCGTCCGAAGGGCGTCGTCATCTCGCACCGGGCCATCGTGGCCAACGCGAGCGCGATCGCGGACGGCCTCCAGCTCGGCGCCGACGACGTCGGCGTGAGCTGGCTCCCGATGTTCCACGACATGGGGCTGATCGGCGTCCTCCTCACGTCGATCTGCCATCCGTATCCGGTCCACGCCATGCCTCCCGAGTCCTTCGTGATGCAGCCGCGTCGATGGCTCGAGCTCGTCGCGCGCGAGCGCGCCACGATGTCCGCCGCGCCCAACTTCGCGTACGACCTCTGCGTCACGCGGGCCCGCGACACCGCCGAGCTCCGCCTGGACACATGGCGGCTCGCCCTGAACGGCGCCGAGGCCGTCCACGCGAGCACCCTCGCCCGGTTCGCGGCGCGCTTCGCCGAGAACGGCCTCTCGGCCGACGTATCGCTGCCGGTGTACGGCCTGGCGGAGGCGACGCTCGCCGTCACCTTCCCGCCGATGTGCCACAAGACCGCGATCTTCGGCGCCGACCGAGACGTCCTCGAGCGCGACGGGCGCGCGGTGCTCCGGGGCGACGGCCACCCCATCGTCGGCGTCGGGCGCCCCGTGGCTGGTACGAGCATCCAGATCACGGCGCCGTCGGGGGCCGTCCTCCGAGAGGGCGAGGTCGGCGAAATCCGGGTGCGGAGCGCGTCGTCGATGGACGGGTACTTCGGCGACGACGCGGCCAGCGCCGAGGTCCTCGTCGACGGCCAGCTCCGCACCGGGGACTTGGGATTCCTCGACCAGGGCACCCTCTACGTCACGGGCCGAGCCAAGGACCTCATCATCAAGGGCGGCCGGAACCTGTGCCCCTGGGACGTCGAGCGGGTCGCTGGAGAGATCGACGGGGTTCGCCAGGGAGGCGTGGCCGCGTTCGGGCGCGCCAACGCGCGGACGGGGACCGAGGACCTCGTCGTGGTCGCGGAGACGCTCCACGCCGACACGACGCGGCGCGAGCTGCTCGCGAAGGCGATCCAGGCGGAGCTGCTCGAGGTGCTGGGCGTGAAGCCCGACGAGGTCCGGCTCTGCGGCGTGGGGAAGGTGCCGCGCACGACGAGCGGGAAGATCCGGCGGCGGGAGTGCGCAAGGCTCCTCGCGGTGAGTGAGCTCGGCTGATGCGGGCGCTCGTCATCGGGGGCACCGGGTTCTTGGGTTTGAACGTCGTCGACGAGCTCCTCGCGGCCGGGCACGAGGTCCGGGTGACGCGGCGCAAGCGGTCGATCACCGCGCTCGTGCGGCGCCGCCCCGTCACGCTCGTAGAGGCGTCGCTCGACGCTCCCGAAGAGCTCGAGCGGGCGATGGACGGCTGCGACGTCGTGTTCCTCGCCGGCGCGCACTATCCACGGTACTCGCTCGACGTCCACGCGTCGCTCGAAGAGGGCGTCCGTGGGGTGACGAACGCGTGCCGCGCGGCGCGGGCGGCCGGAACCCGACTGGTGTACACGTCCACCATCGCGACCCTCGGCAGGCCGCCCGCGGGCCGCGTCGCCGACGAGCGGGATCGTGGCGCGGTGGCGCCGGAGGGCAGCGTCTACCGCACCGTGAAGTGGTGGATGGAGCGGGCGGTGGACGAGGAGCGGCAGCGCGGACTCGACGCGGTGACGCTCCTGCCCGGCGGTTGCATCGGCCCCGGAGACCTCCGGGTGGGGACGAGCTCGTTCATCGTCGGGGTGGTGCGGGGGCTGCTGCCGTGGTGGGTCGACGGCCTCGTGAACATCGTCGACGTCGGCGACGTCGCGCGCGCTCACGTGGCCGCTGCCGAGATCCGAGGCCTCGACGGGTACGTGCTCGCGGGTCACACGGTCCGCGTCCCGACGCTGCTCAGGCGCGTCGCCCGCCGCTTCGGGGGCGTCGTCCCCGACCGGGAGCTGCCCGTCGCCGAGGCATTGGCCCAGTCGCTCGCGGACGAAGCGGAGGCCGCGCCGACGCGCTCCCGAGTGCCGATCCCGCGGGAGCTCGTCGACATGGCCGTCTCCGGCCAGCGCGTGTCCAACGCGCGCGCGGAAGCGGACCTCGGCTTCATCCTCACCCCGCTCGACGACGCGCTCGACCGCGCTCACGAGTGGCTCAAGACCTTCGGATTCGTGCCGAAGACCGCAACGAAGGAGACCTCGAATGAACGCACTTGAGAAGCCACGCGAGCTCACCCTGTCGATCCTCGCGGAGGTGGCGGAGGTGACGCCGGACGATCTCGAGCCGCACCACCGCCTCCGGGAGGACCTCGGGCTCGACTCCCTCACGAGCCTCGAGCTCCTCTCTCGACTGGGGGAGGCGCTGAAGATGGACCTCGAGTTCGAGCAGGCGATGGACATCCGCACGGTCGACGACGCGTGCCTCTTCGTAGAGCGCCAATGCTCCGTCCCGCAGTGATCGACGACGCTGGTGCCCGCGACGGCGCGGTCTCGCTCCTCCTGCCCGAGCTGCGGCGTTACCTCGCCCGAGACGTCGACGGCGAGGCGATCGACCGCGAGGGAGCGATCCCCGAAGCCACGCGGGACGGGCTGGCTCGGCTGGGGCTCTTCGGGCTCACCATCCCCGAGTCACACGGCGGCGCGGGGCTCTCGCTCGGAGCGGCGTGCGAGGTCGTCGCCACCCTCGCGGAGGCAGACCGGTCCATCGCGATCATGGTCGGGCTCCACGCCGGCCTCGGGACCCGCGGGCTCGTCCAGCACGGAACCGCGGAGCTCCGCGACCGCTGGCTCCCGCGGCTCGCGAGCGGCGAGTGCGTCGCATCCTTCGGGGCGACCGAGGCGTCCGCAGGGTCGGACCTCACGATGCTCTCGACCCGAGTCAAGCCGGTCGCCGGCGGGCTGCGGATCGACGGGGAGAAGAGCTACGTCACCAACGGCGGCTTCGCGGGGCTCTTCACCATCCTCGCCTCGAGCCCTGGCCTCGGAGGCGCCCGGGCGGCCTCGCTCGTCTGCGTCCCCCGCGACGCGGAGGGCGTCAAGATCGGTCGCGAAGAGGACAAGTTGGGGATCCGCGGGTCGTCCACCGTCACCGTGACGTTCGACGGCGTGGTGGTCCCTTGGAGTCACCTCCTGGGAGAGCCTGGCAAAGGGATCGTGCTCACGCACGGTCTTCTCGCTTGGGGCCGCACCATCATGTCCGCAGGCTGCGTCGGCGCCGCGCGGTCGGCGCTCGCGATGGCCATGGCGCACACGCACACGCGGCGCCAGTCACGGCGGCCGCTGTCGGCCTTCGGCGCCACGCGCGCGCACCTCGCTTGGATGTCGATGCGCACCCGCGCGATGGAGGCCATCGTCCGCGACGTCTCGGCGGCGGCAGAAGCGGGCGGCCCGATCGCGATCCCGTCCGCGATCGCCAAGGTCTATTGCAGTGACACCGCCTTCGCGATCGCCGATCGCGCGCTGCAGCTCCACGGGGCGTTGGGGTTCCTCGAGCCGACGGGCGTCGCGCGCCTCCTGCGCGACTGCAGGATCACTCGAATCTTCGAGGGCGCCAACGACGTCCTCCTCGTCCGGATCGGGGCGGCGCTGCTCGCGGACCCGAGCGCGCTGGGTCGAACCGGAGCGGAGGCGCTCGACGCCCTCGCCCTCCGCCTCGGCGCGGCCGTGGACGCGGCCCGAAGGCGTTGGGGCGTCGGCGCCGTGAACCATCAGCTCGCGCTCCAGCGCATCGCCCGCGCGCACATCGCGCTCGCGGTCGGCGCGGCGCTGCTCGACGGTGACGACGCGGGCTCGTCGCACGCCGTCTCGGAGCTCGTGAGCGAAGGGAACGAAGCCCTCGAAGCGCTCGACCGGGCAGACACCGACGACGCCCGTGCGGCGGCGGTCCTCTCGGTGCTCGCGGAGGCCTGACCAGAGGCGCTCGCGATCGTCGTCCACCGGCCGGTGTGGTATTCACGGGCCGTGGCAGAGGAACCCGCGGAGAAGGAGCGCTCGGGCGCGGACGGCGCCGTGGAGCGCGAGCGCCCCGTCGCGGGCGCGGCGCCGGGAGCACGGGGGCGCCTCGTCTTCGCCGTCCTCGCGGCGCTGGTCGCGCTCCTCGTCGCGCTCGGCGTGTTCGCCGGGCTCCCCGCGCGCTGGGCGCCGGTGGACGTCCCCGCGGCCATCGTCATGCTCTCCGAGATCGCGGCGATGGTCACACTGCTCCGGTGGAGCCCGCGCTCGGGCCTCGTCGTCCGCGCGACCTCGGGCCTGCTCCTCGCGGTCGGCCTCACCCTGATCGCGCTCCTCGTGTGGACGGGGGCGTGGCTCTACGGGGTGTACGGACCCATCGGCAAGGGCGGCGCGCTCCTCTACTTCTTCGTCGCCGCGCTCGCGTTGCCGTACCTCGTCGTCGTCCCCGCGGCGCGCCTCCTCTGGATCGGCGCGAAGAAGCGCGCATGACGCCGCGCGCGCTCGCCCGCCTCCTCGGCGCGTGGCTCGCCCTCCTGGTCGTCTCCGCGATCGCGGTCGCGCGCTGGGCCGCGCTCGCGCCCGTGCCTCCGTCGGAGCGCCTCGTCGTCGCCACCGAGTGGCGCAACGGCGAGAAGTCGAGCCGCCGCGTGCGCCCGCCCGAGCCCGGCGACGACGCGCCCGACGGGACCGCGGTGCTCGAGGTCGGCGTCGCCGAGGCTCCTCTCCTCGCTCGCTCTCCGTTCTTCGAGCTCGGGCTCGTCCCAGGGCTCGACGGCGTGCGCGCGAGCCTCGGCGGCCGCACCGCGGTCGTCACCGTCGACGACCTCCTGCGCGAGCAAGGCTACGACCGCGCCTCGGGGTTCGCGTCGGGGCAGCTCACGATGGGCGCCGATCGCGAGCTCGTCCTCGCGCGCCTCGGCGAGCAGCTCGGGGTCTCGGCCCGCGACGTCGCCCAGAGGGCCACGCTCCGCCGCGTCCGCTTCGAGCGGCGCGTACCACGCGCCAAGCCCGCTCCGCGCGTCACCGCCGAGGTCCTCGACCCGGCCGCGGTCCGCGCGGCGGTGAAGGGCGCCGGCGAATACCTCGCGCGCGGGCAAGACGACCGCGGCCGCTACCGCTACCTCGTCAACGCGCTCGAGAACAAGACGATTGCAGGATACAACCTTCCCCGCCACGCCGGTGCGACCTTCTTCATGGCCCAGGCGGCCGGACTCCTCGGCGACGCGCGCCTGCGCTGGGCGGTGCTCATGGCGGCCGGCTACCTCCGCAAGGAGGCGATGGGCGCGTGCGGGCCGTACACGTGCGTCATCGACGACGGCGAGGCCAACGCCGGCTCGGCGGCGCTCGCCGTCATCGCCTTCACCGAGCTCGTCCGGCGCCAGCTCGACGACTCGTTCGTGCACGAGGTCCGCCTCCTCGCCGCGTTCTTGCGGAGCCTCCAGCGCCCCGACGGCGAGCTGATGCACGAGTACGACCGCGCCAAGGGCCGCCCGATCGACGTCCAGCGCCTGTACTTCTCCGGCGAGGCGGCGCTCGCGCTCGCGCGCGCCCACCGCGTCACCGGCGATCCCGCCGACCTCGAGGCCTCGAAGCGCCTCCTCGCTCGCCTCGTCGGCACCGGGTGGAGCTTCTTCGGCAGCCGCTACTACTGGGGCGAAGAGCACTGGACCTGCCAGGCGATGGCGGAGCTCTGGGATCGCGCGCCGAACGAGGACGCGCTCACCTTCTGTCTGCGCTGGCACGCCTACCAGCAGAAGCTCCAGTACGACGCGACCGACAGCCCGATGGACGCCGAGGGCGCGTTCGGGTTCGGGAGCTTCGTCTCGCCTCGCCTCACCCCCGCCTCGAGCCGCGGCGAGGCCGGCGCCGCGACCCTCGCCGCCCTCCGCGCCGCGCGCCCGAGCGACCCGGCCGTCGGGCCCTTGCAGCGTGAGATCGATCGCGCCGTCGCGTTCGTGATGCGCCACCAGTTCACGCCCGGGCCCACGCACCTCTTCGCCGACCCGATCGCGGTGCAGGGCGGAGTGCCCGGGAGCTCCGTCGACTGGACGGTGCGCATGGACTATCCGCAGCACGCGGGGAGCATGATGGTGCGCTGGCTCGAGCTCCGCGAGCGAGCCCCGAACCCGCCCTGACGCAGCGCGTGCTGGGTTCCGTGTATCCCACATGCACCCACGAAACGCGGGAAAAAATTGGTGCATGCCTCAAGCAAAGGTTAGCCTTGACGTAAGAGGATTACGCTTCGTCCGTCCTGCGGCCGTACGTACTCCTCGTGGAGGGAAATGCCGCAGCCTGGAAGCACCGGTGGACGTCTCAGTGGTGCCAGCACCGCTGGCAAGAGCACACAGCGCGGAGCCACCATCCGCTTCATTCCACGGGTGCAGACGTTTCCTCGGGTGCGAGGCGCTCGCACTCACCACGGCTGGGAGCATCCCCGATCGAGCCGGTCGTCGCGTTGGTCCGAGACGCGCGCTGCGTTCGGTCGGCGAATCCACAAGAGCCTTCGAACGGCCGCGCGGCGAGACGCGGCGGCCGTCTCCGACGACGACCTCGCGTTCGGCATCAGCCCCGGCCTCCGGGCGCGCCTCGCGAAGGTCGGTCCAGCGTTCGGCCTCGGCCTCCGCCGTGGTCGTGTTCCGAAAGCGTACGTCGAGGACGGGTGCCTCGGCGGATCGCTTGCATTGCACCGCGTCGTCACCGAAAGAGGTAACCGGATGATGAAGAGGACCGTCATTGCCTCGCTGCACACCGTCTCGCTCGCCGAAGCGCTCGCGTATCTCGACGCAGCCGACGGCGACGAGCTCACCGCAGCGTGGGAGCTCGCGCGCGATCGCAACGCGCTCGACGGCTCGAGCTCGGAGCCCGACGA
>JAEUKG010000304.1 GCA_016794325.1 Myxococcales bacterium
CGTGGTGCCGGAGCTCGCTCGGGGCTCACCCCGACCCGACGCGCCCGGAGGCGGGGTCAAGGCTCGCGTAGCGACGAGCCGCCGCTGCGGCGGCTCGCTTGGCCTTGACGCCGCCGAGGACGCGTCGAGCGTCGGGTGAGCCCGAGCGAGCGAGCCCCTTCCCGCGCGGCGCCCGCAGCCCGGGCGCGCCGCGGGCGGGCGGCTTGGTGTCGGTCAGCCCTGACGCGAACGCTCCGCGCCAGCGGCGCCATTTGCTGCGTTGGCTGCGATCGCCACTGACACGGATCGTTCGCTCGAGCGGGCATGCCCGACACAACGCCGCCCACCCGCTCTCGACTCCCTCACCATCGGCTCGTCGCGTATGCCGTCGCGACCGAGCTCCTGCTCGCGGTGCGCGCCGCCGAGATCCGCGACCCCAAGCTCCGCGACCAGGCCCTCCGCGCGGCCAAGAGCGCGTGCCTCAACACCGCCGAGGCCGCCGGACGTGTGAGCCCCGCCGACAAGGCTCGCGTGTACGCCATCGCGCGCGGCGAGTGCCTGGAAGCGGCCGCCGCCGTCGAGATCGCCGCGCTCGCCGATGACACCACGGAGGAGGCCGCGGACGCGGTCATCGCCCGCGCCGACCGGCTCTACGCGCTCCTCACCGGCCTCATCCGCTGACCTCTTTGCTCGGTCGCGAGCTCGAACCGTTTGCGTTCGGGTTCGCGTTCGGGTTCGGGGCAAGAGGCTCAGGGGAGAGGTTTGGGGGAGAGGTTCGGGGAGAGCGGGTCATGACGCGATGAGCGGCATCGCCGGCGACTACCGCCCGACGCGCTGGGGTGGGTTCCGAGTGGGGACTCGCCCGCCTCCCCAGCACGTTCGCTGGGTCTGGCTCGATGGAGGCTCTCAAACCGAGGGGAGATCAGGGGCGGAACGGGGTGACTTCACATCCGGAGAGGTACGCGCGCAAGACGCTGTTCGAGCGCGGCTCGTCGGGCAGCGCCCGGACCGACAGCGTGTACACCTGCGGCCCGGTGGGGCGAATGACCTCGGTGACGTGAAACGGTGCGCCGTATTGACCGCTGCTCGCAGTGGAGGACGGCGTCGCGCTCGTGGACGGCGAGTCACGTTGCGCCGTCTGCTGGTTGATCGACGCCGCAGCACCGAGCGACGTGCGCACACGGTACGCGACGGATCCCGTCTCGTTCTCGAAGACGCAATCGACGAGCAGGTTGCGGTTGGTCGGCGAGACATGCAGAAGCGCGGTCGTCTGCGGGGCCACCGTCATCCACCGCTCCCCGTCGGGGAAGTTCACCCGCTGCGAGCGGCCGGGAGACATGAGAATCCTCATCGACACGGGGTCTGAGCTCTCGGGCCAGCGCGTACCGAGCAGCACCTGGCCGCCGGGACCGACCGGATGGCCCGCGTCCACGAAATAGGCCCCGTCCAAGTCCGACGCGGTGATCTTGGGGTGGCCCATCCCCGCGAGCAACTTGAGCTTCGCGGAGAGGGGCGGGAACTGCAGCGCCGCCGCGGGCCCCGGGGGCGGAGCCGACGGAGGCCCCGGCGGAGCGGTGAGGACCGGCGGTGCGGTCGGAGGCACGCTCGGCGCAGGCTTCACCGCCGGCGTGTCGGCAGCCCTCGCAGCGATGACGGTGGACAGGGAGGCCACGGCGAAGACGATTCCCAAGAGCGACCGAGTCTTCATCCGCCGATTCTACGCCGACGACCGCGGCTCTGCCCCGCAAACCCGCTACGGTGGCGACCACGGTGGGGAGCCGCAGGAGATCGGACCGCGACCCGCGTGGTTCGTGAAGGTGCCGAGCCCGACCCGAAAGTGAACGGACGGCACCGGGACGGCGGTACGCTCTCCGACCAGGAGCTCGGTCGGGTCTTGGCGACGTCGAGCGATCGGTACCGCGGGAAGTGGGGAGAGGTTCATGACGACTCGAAGGCCTGACGCGCAGCCCGGGCGGACAGTACGGGAGCTTGGAGGCGAGTTTGCGGCCGAGCTGTCCGGGGGTCCGGTGCCGGAGCTGCCCCTCGCGACTCACGAAGCCGTGATTGACCTCGTGATGCGTGTGCTCGCTCGCCACTGTGGCAGCACCATCGAGAACGACGCCGATTTCCCGGTCGAACCGCTCCCTCGTCGCTTTCCGCCGGACGCGGCCGCGTTCCGCGTGCGCGAGGGGGAAGACGGGTAGGCATGGGCGCCGACATTATGTGCATACTGCACATTGCCGCGGAAGAGAGCGCCCCCGAGGCCGGCTACCGCGGGCCAAACGGGAGGAGACCATGCTGACGACCCACGGGAGCACGCCGATCCGCGCGGGCTGCCTCTACCTCGCCGACGGAGCCGCGGTCTGAAGCGTCACCGGTCAGGTCCGAAGGTTGCCGATGCTCCACGACTGGATTGCCGATGAGCTACGGGCCATGGCCCTCGCGGACGAGTCGCCGCTCGCCATGGCCGACCGCGTGGACGCTCTCCTCGGCTTCGAGTCCTCACCCACGTTGCTGATGGCGTACTTCTGGCGCGCCTTCGCGGTGCCGCTCCCGCAGCTCGCGATCCTCGGCGCGTGGGCTCGCTTCGGAGGCGAGGTCGGCGACGCCGAACTGGACCGGGCGCTGCGCGCCGCCATCGAAGAACAACGGCCGCTCTGGGTCGGTCGGCGCAAGCCCCACGAGGCGTGACGCCCCTCGCCCTCACTTCGCGGGCGGGGGCGGCCCCGAGTAGCGCTTCTGGATCGAGGGGACGAGGTACTCGTCGAACGCGCGCTCCCAGGAGCACGCGGCCTTCCAGCCCCAGTCCTCGCGGGCGCGCGGCGTCGGCGTCCTCGGACTGTCCACGCGCACACCACCCGCGAGGCTCGACGCGGGCGCTCAAGCCGCGCGCCCGAAGGTGACTTTCGCGGTCACGCCGAGCGCGCCCAGCACCCGGAGCATCAGGTCCGTCGAGATGTCCTTCGTGTTGCGGCTCATGATCGCGGTCACGCGGGTTCGCGAGGTGTGCGCGAGCGCCGCGACAGCGGCGTGGGTGAGCCCGCGCTTCTGGACGACCTGGATGATCTTCGTGTTCAACGCGCTACGAACCGCCAGCTCGATGCCATCCGCGCGCCCGAGCCCGAGGACCTCGGCGAGCTCCGCAGCGTTCTTGGCCACGACGACCTTCGGCTTCTTCTTCATGGCAGCATCTCCTTGAGCCGCTTCCTCCCGATGAGCAGCTCCGCTCCTGGGGTCTTCTGCGTCTTCTTCACGAACGCGTGGAACACGAGGATCGCGTCGGCCACCTTCACTACGTAGAAGGCTCGGTAGATGCCCGTCGCGTCGCGGATGCGTAGCTCGGCCGCGCCGGCAGCGAGGGTCGGCATGGGACGCGACAGTGGCATGGTGAGCGTGTGGCCGGCCTGGAGATCGTAGATCGCCTTGCCGAACGCACGCCGGACCTCCTCGGGGAAGCCGCGAAGCGCCTCGACTGCTCCCGATGAAAGCGCGCCGGCCTCATCGACCTGCAATGTCCCATATCCGGGACACCTCGGCAAGCGGCCCCCGGCGCCCTGGTAACGCAAAGCGTGTCTCGGCTACGCCGCGGACGCAGGCGCGCGGACGCCCCTCGCCCTCACTTCGCGGGCGGGGGCGGCTCCGAGTAGCGCTTCTGGATCGAGGGGACGAGGTACTCGTCGAACGCGCGCTCCCAGGAGTACGCGGCCTTCCAGCCCCAGTCCTCGCGGGCGCGCGCGTCGTCGACGTCCTCGGGCCACGAGTCGACGATCTTGGCGCGCACCGCGTCGGGCACGTAGGTGATCTGCGCCTTGGGGAACGCCCTCTTCACCCTCGCCTCGATCTCGCGCGCCGACACGCTGAAGGCGCCCACGTTGTAGACCGTGCTCCGCAGGCGGGCGCGGTCGGCCTCGAGGAGCGCGATCATCGACTCGACCGCGTCGGGCATCGCCATGAACGGGATCTTCGCGTCGGGCCCGACGAAGCACTGGTACGGCTGCCCCTGCGCCGCCGCGTGCAGCATCTCGGGGCCGAAGTCGCTCGTGCCGCCGGTGGGCACAGTCTCCGCCGAGATGAGCCCGGGGAAGCGCAGCGACCGGAAATCGAGCCGCGCCGCCGTGGCGAGGGCGCCGAGCTGCCGGTAGTGCTGGGTGAAGTAGCGGCCGAGCTGCTCGCAGTAGAGCTTGTTGCAGCCGTACATCGTGATCGGCAAGTTCCACTGCTCTTCCTTGATGCGGCCGACCCGCGCCTTCTCCTCCACGTTCGGGAGGCCGTAGACCGCGATCGAGCTCGGGAAGACGAAGCGCACCGCGCGGCCGAGGCGGCCCGACTGGTTCGTCGCCATGCGGAGCAGGTGCAGCGTGCCCTCGACGTTGACCTGGTGCGCGAGCTCCGGGTCGCGCTCGCCGCGCGTCGACAGGAGCGCCGCGAGGTGGAACACGACCTCGATCTCGTGGTGCGCGGCGACCTGATCGAGCAGGTACTTGTCCATGATGTTGCCGGCGTACGTCTCGAGGCAATACGGCCGGTACTTCTCGGGCAGCGGCGTGAGGTCGACGGTGACGCAGCGGTAGCGCCCGTCGTCGTGCAAGCGCTTGAGGAGCGCGCGGCCGATCTCGCCATTGGCACCGGTAATCAGGACGACGGGCTTCGCCATGGCCGGGCGTTAAAGCACAAAATCGGCTCGCGCGGGCGGCGCGCCCCGCCCTCGGCCAGGGGCCCCGGCCCCGTTGCCCCGCGCCCGGGCGTTCTCTAAGCTCCCGCGCCATGTTCCAGGGCGCCCAAGACGTGTACACGAAGACCCTCGCCGAGATCCGCGAGGCCGGCCTCACCAAGTCCGAGCGCGTGATCGTCACGCCCCAGAGCGCCGAGATCGGCGTCGCCCAGGACGGCGGGAAGAAGACCGTCCTCAACTTCTGCGCCAACAACTACCTCGGGCTCTCGTCGCACCCGGCCGTCATCGCCGCCGCCCACCGCGCCATCGACTCGCACGGCTTCGGCATGAGCTCGGTGCGCTTCATCTGCGGCACCCAGGACATCCACAAGGAGCTCGAGCGCAAGGTGAGCGCGTTCTTCGGCACCGAAGACACGATCCTCTACAGCTCGTGCTTCGACGCCAACGCCGGCCTCTTCGAGACGCTCCTCGGCGAGGAGGACGCCATCATCTCCGACGCGCTCAACCACGCGTCGATCATCGACGGCGTGCGCCTCTGCAAGGCCGACCGCCACCGCTACCCGAACGGCGACATGGAGGCCCTCGAGAAGGCCCTCGTCGCCACCCAGGGCAAGCGCCTGCGGATGATCGCGACCGACGGCGTGTTCTCGATGGACGGCTACCTCGCCAAGCTCGACCAGATCTGCGATCTCGCCGACAAATACGCGGCGATGGTGATGGTCGACGACAGCCACGCGAGCGGCTTCATCGGCAAGACGGGCCGCGGCACCCCCGAGCACTTCGCCGTCCAGAGCCGCGTGGACGTCATGACCTCGACCCTCGGCAAGGCCCTCGGCGGCGCCGCCGGCGGCTTCACCACCGGCAAGAAGGAGATCGTGGAGCTCCTCCGCCAGCGCTCGCGGCCCTACCTCTTCTCGAACTCGGTCGCCCCCGCGATCGTCGGCGCCTCGATCGCGGTGCTCGACCTCCTCGCGTCGACCACCGAGCTCCGCGACCGATTGATGCAGAATGCACTCACCTTCCGCGAGGGGATGACCAAGGCCGGCTTCGCCATCAAGCCCGGCATCACCCCCATCGTCCCGGTGATGCTCGGAGACGCGAAGCTGGCGAGCGACGTCGCGGCGCAGCTCCTCGCCGAGGGCATCTACGTCATCGGCTTCTCGTACCCCGTCGTCCCGAAGGGCGAGGCCCGCATCCGGGTGCAGCTCTCGGCGGAGCACACCCCCGCCCAGGTCGAGCGCGCAATCGACGCGTTCACGCGGGTCGGCAAGAAGGCCGGCGTCCTCCGCTGAGCGGCGCGGGCTCGGGGTCGGGGCTTGGGTTCGGGTTCGGGGGTTGGGTTCGGGGGTTGGGTTCGGGGGTTGGGGTCGGGGGTTGGGTTCGGGGAGGCCCTAGCGCTCGGGCGGAGGGGGGGCGGCCTTCGGCACCGCCCGATCCGCCTCGTCGAGCGCCGCCTCGCGGAGCGCGAGCTCCTCGGCCACCGCGTCCACCGGATCGTCACCCTCGACGCGCACCTTCACCCCGCGGTGCTCGCGGGCCTCGAGCTCGATGACGCCGAGCGCCGACAGGACGCGCTCGAGGCCCTGGAGCGCCGCCGAGGCGTCGGCCGCGACCTTGTCGGCCTCCGCGATCTCGCGCGAGACCCACGCCAGCGTGTCGGCCGCGGTCTTGTCGCTCGACGCGAGCAGCCGCTCCCGCTTCTCGACGAGGGCGCGCCGATCGAGCTTCGCGAGCCGCGCCTCGCACGCCTCGCGGCTCGCCTCGAGGTCCTCGGCCCGCCCCACGAGGTCGTCGATCTTGCGCGCGATCTCGGCGAAGCTCGGATCCTTCGAGGTCGCCGCGCGCGCGCGCTGCGCCGCCGCCCGCACCCGGGCGATCAACGTCTCGCGCCGGCGCTTGAGCCCGAGGAGCACCGCGCCGATCGCGAGCCCGCCCGACGCCGCGAAGCACGCGTAGGCGAGCGGGTTCGTGCCGCGCGGCGGCGGGAGCGGCGCGACGCTCGGGAGCGTGGCCGAGATCTGCCCCGCCAGCGTCGCGCGGAACTCGCTCTCGGTCTGCAGCCGCTCGAAGGCGAGCTCCTTCGTCCTCGGCACGAGGCACGGGGCGGAGACGCCCGCGGCCGCGCACGCCGGCGCGTCGGCGCCGGTCGCCGCGAGGCGCACGAGGTGGGATCCCGGATCCCTGGACGATACACGCAATCCGGCGCGCTCGATCTCGAAGAGCCCCCCGGGGCTCACCGACGGCCCGGACGGCAGGTTCAGCGTGCGGGTCGCGCCGTCGAAGAACGCGCCGTCGTACCCGGCGCGGAGGCCCCCCACCACGGTGATCTCCTGCCCAGGCGCGAGCTCCGGCACGCCGCGCGGCGCGAGGTACGAGGGCCCGAACGAGACCTGGGACGGAGGGGGCGCCGGCGGAGGCGGGGGAGGCTGCGCGAGCCACGCCCCCGCGCCGGCGAAGACGACCGCGCCGAGACCGAGGGCGACCCAACCCTTCATCGAAGGTAGCCGTAGCCCGAGCCGCGGAGCATCACCGCGAGCGGGAGCGGATCCGACACCTGCGAGGGGCCGCTCGTCGCCATCGCGAGGCGCATGAGGCGCGCCGCGTCCT
>JAEUKG010000326.1 GCA_016794325.1 Myxococcales bacterium
ATGGTGGCGGCCGCGGGCGTCGCCGGCGTCGTCGCGCTCGAGAGGTCGATCTCGGTGTCGGCGGACCACGTCGCGGCCGTAGGGGTGGGTGCGTGGAGCGGGCTCGAGGCGACGCCGAGGATCACGAGCCCGTGGACGGCCGTCGCGAGGGCGATCGGCACGAGCTGTCGGGAGCGCACATCCACACAGGATTCGTTGCACGGTACGCGCCAGGATTCAAGCGAAGGGGGCTCCGCTCTAAAGAGCGCGATTTCGCGGCCGTCCTAGCTGGTCATGGGGAACGCGGCGCGGAAGTTGGAGACGGAAAGCGAGTGGATTGCCATGCGGTCACTTCTCGATGGGGACGAGCTGGGGCCCGGGTCGAACCGGGGAGCTCCGGCCACGCGGCGCGAGGGCGCGGCGTCCGCGGGCGGGGAGGTCGTGCCGCTCTCGTCGCGCGCGTCGAGCCCGCAGTCGTCGCGCGGCAGCGTCCTCGTCGGAGCGTCGAGCCCGACGTCTCGAGAGACGTTCTTCTCCTCCGCGCCGCCGCCGTCCGGGATCGAGCTCGATCGCTCGGTGCCCGCGAGCCTCGAGCCCAAGAGCTGGCGAGGTCGGCAGCTCGCGAGCATCTTCGACGTCGACGTCGACGAGCCCCCGCCCACCGAACGCTCGCCCGTCTCCCGCTCCTTCGTCGCCGCGATCCCGGCCTCGCGCCCGATGCAGCGCGAGGACTCGCTGAAGGCCGTGGCCGGCTTCGGGCCGGCCCCCGAGGGGCTGTTCGAGTCGCCGCTCTACGTGCTCCGCGTGCTCGAGCGACAGAAGGCGCTGAAGAGCCAGGCCGCCCACGCGCTCGCGAGCGACCGGCCCTTCTTGCTCGAGGCGACGAAGACCTACGACGCGGTCGCGTTCCGCAAGGGCCTCGCCGTGTGGATAAGCGGCGCGGCGCTGGGGGTGCTCGCGATCGCCGCGATGGCGGCGGGCCTCGCGCGAACGCCGGTCGCAGAGCAACCGGCGTTCGACGTCGACAGCGCGCAAGCGGAGCCGCCCGCGCCTTGAGCCGTCACTTCGAGGGAGCGGGGACGGGCTCCGGAGCCGGGGTCGCCCCGCCGCCCGCGCCGCCGCCGCACGACGGCGCGCCGTAGCCGTAGGGATCGTAGAACGCGGGCGCGGGGAGGACGAGGGTGTTGCCCGCCGCGCCGAGCGCGTCGACCGACTTGGCGACGATGCCGCCGTACGAGATCGAGTAGACGACGTTCTCGAGGAAGACGCCGCGACGGACGGCCGGGCTGTAGTAGCCGCAGCTCCCGGCGGCGGGCTTCACGAGCGCGCTGTGGTCGATGGCGCCGAGGCGCACGAAGCCGGTCGCCGCGTCGACCTTGAAGAGCTCGAGCGTGCTCTTGGTGCCGCCCGAGCCGTACGACGTGTACGGGAAGGCGAGGAGCTTGCGGTCGTCGAAGAAGGTGAACGCCTTGTGGTTCGACTCCGCCTCCGAGTGCCCGTAGGCGCTCGCGTTGTAGACGAACTTGTGCGCGAGGGCCGGGGCCGCGGCGTTGGTGACGTCGAAGATCTGGAGCGCCATCCCGCCCTGGATGACCCGGCCGCCCTCTTCACGGGTGTCGCGCCCGATGGTGAGGAGGTGGTTCGGGCCGAGCGGGTGCATGTACTCGCTGAAGCCGGGGATCTTGAGCTGGCCGGTGACGTGCGGCGCGACGGGGTTCGAGAGGTCGAGCGCGAAGAGCGGGTCGACCTGGCGGAACGTCACGACGTAGCCGCGGTCGCCGAGGAAGCGCACGGAGTAGATGCGCTCGCCCTCGGCGAGGCTGCCGGCGTCGCCGATCTTCTCGAGCTTGCCGTTCTTCGCGTCGAGGACGAACACGTGGTTCAGCTGCTTGCTCTCGACGCCGTTCGAGTGCTGGGCGGTGGTGGCGACGCGGAGCTTGCCCGCGTGCTCGTCGAGCGAGAACTGGTTCAGGATGCTGCCGTCGACGTCGCCGCTCGCCACGTAGGTCGCGAAGGTGGGGTCGGTCTCGAGCTCGAACTTGTGGAGGTGGGTCGCGTTGAGCGCGAGCCACGGCATCGTGGGGACCTTCTTCGTCGTGTCGGTGCCGCCGCTCGACGACGTGGAGCCGCCCGAGCTCGGGGGAGCGGGCGGGACGGCGCCGACGGCGGGGCCGCCGACGAAGGGCCGATCGATCCAGGCGTGGGCGGCGACGTAGATCGCCTTGCCGCTCGCGTACACGGTGTCGGCGCTGCCGACGATCGAGGTCGTCTTCGGCGCGGCGCCGGGGGCGGCGAGGTCGAGCGTGGCGACCGTGGTCATGCCGCCCTCGGTCGTGCCGACCGCGGGGACATAGAAGCCGTCGCACGACGGCGTCTGCGCGGTGACCTGCGCGCCGGTCTTGACGAACTGGTAGTCCAGCCAGTCGCCGTATTTCGCCGCCGCGATCTTCGCCAGGTTCTTGGCGCGGAGGGCCTGGAGGTCTGCGATCATCTTCTCTTTGCTCGGCGGCTCGTACGGCGCCGGCTTCTCGCCGATCACGTCGGACGCCCCGGAGCTCGAGCTGCTCGAAGAGGGGGCTCCGGCCGACGTCGTGCCGCCGACCACGACGGCGTCGTCGACCGGCCAGGTCGGCAGCGACGGGCCGCGCTGCGCGCCGGAGAGGACGGTGCGCACGTGGTTGCCGACGCGGCGCGAGGAGAGGTAGTTGCCCTCGAAGTACACCTCGCGCGCGACCTGCGCGGAGTTGCCGGCGACCTGGAGCACGGTGAGCTTGGTGAGCGGGTGGTACGGCTCGGGCGTGGTGGCCGGGCCGCCGCCGCCGCCGGTGCCCGACGAGCCGCTGGAAGCGACGGGCGCCGAGTCGTACACCGGGCCGCCGCCGCCGCTCGCGTCGCGGGGCGCGACGCCGGCCGCCTTGTAGACCGCGTTGCCGTTGGCCTGCGAGTAGACGGCCACGCGGCCGGCCTCGTCGAGGAACATCTCGCTCGGCGAGCCCTCGATGGTGAAGGACCCGACCTCGGACATCTGGTCCGCGGGCCAGGCCTTCACGATCTTCAGCTCCTTGCCGTGGAGCAGGTAGAGGTACTTCCCGTCGGTCTTGACGAAGTCGGCCTCGTCGACGCCCTTCACCTGGGTGTTCGTCTCCGAGTAGCTGCCGGCCTTGCTGGAGCCACCGCTCGGATCGGCCGCGGGCACCGACGGCGAGCCGCCGCTCGAGCTGCCGCCGCTCGAGCTCGATCCGGAGGCCGCGCCGCCCGAGCCCGAGGTGGGCGCCGACATCGCGTCGCCGTTGCGCGACTCGCCCGCGCCGCCCCAGCCGCCCATCGGCCCGTAGTTGCCGTAGCCGTAGGCCTCGATCGCCTCGATCTGGCGGTCGATGATCTTGTTCATCCGGAAGGCGGCGTCGGCCTTCAGGTACGACTCGAGCTCACTGCAGGTCTGCACGCGCTTGAGGGGCGCGGCCGATTTCTCGGTCTCCTCGGCCTTGATGAGCGCGCACCCCATCGCGGAGGTCGCGAAGCCGAGGGAGGCGAGAAGGACGAGGGCGGTCTTGGCGTGCATGTCGAGTCTCCTGGCAAGATGTCGCTGCGGACGCTGGGCCAAAAGCAGCCATCGTGCCACACGGATAAGTGTCGAGAATAAATCAAAAAGAGCCCGCACTGGGCCCCACACACCTGACATTGCCCGCCGGGGTGTGCCACGGGTGGCACGATTCGCTCCGGTCTGGCACGGGGCACGGATGAGCCCGCCGACGCGGCCGATGGTGGTAGAGATCGCGCCGTGCGCCCCTCCCCCGAACAGCTCGCTCTCCTCAACCGCACCGAGCGCGTCAGCTTCGAGATCGCCGACTTTCTTGCGCAGCACAAGCTGACGCCGGCGAGCGAGGCGTACCTCACGCTGGTGCTCGGCGCGATCATCTGGTCGTGTGGCGGGCGCCGCCTCGACGTGCGCGGCATCCAGCAGTTCGACGGGATGGGGAAGAAGGACCGCGTCATCATCGTCGCGAACCACCGCTCCTTCTTCGACTTCTTCAGCATCACCGCCATCCTCTATTGGCGGACGAACCTCACGAAGCGCATCTTCTTCCCGACGCGCTCGACCTTCTTCTACGACCACCCGGCGGGCCCCGCGGTGAACCTCGCGATGAGCGCGATGCGCATGTTCCCGCCCATCCTCCGCGACAAGAAGAAGTCGTCGTTCAACGACTTCGCGATGGATCGCCTCATCGAGGAGCTGAAGATCCCCGGCACGATCGTCGGCGTGCACCCCGAGGGCACCCGCAACAAGAGCGAGGACCCGTACGAGCTCCTGCCGGCGCAGATCGGCGTCGGCAAGCTCGCGCTGAACGTCGACCCCGAGGTGAAGGTCATCCCCGCCTTCGTGCTCGGGATGGGCAACAGCCTGCCGAGCGAGCTGAAGATGAACGTGCTCGAGCCCGAGGCGCACAAGATCGATCTCTTCTTCGGCGCGCCCATCGACTTCTCGGACCTCCGAGCCAAGGGCGCCCGCCTCGCGACCTACAAGCGCGCGGCCGATCGGTGCATGGAGCACATCAAGGCGCTCGCCGAGCGCCAGCGGCAGGAAAGCGGCGCGTGAGCGCGGCGGGGGCGGGCGGCGAGAAGGCCCACGCCGGCACCGGGCTCATCTTCGCCGGTCTCGTCCTCGGGGTGATCCTCGGCGGGTTCTTCCCGCAGGATCAGCACCCGCAGGCGTTCCTGTTCTTCCAGTTCCTGTCGAAGGCGTTCATCGCGCTCATCAAGAGCATCATCGTGCCGATCCTCGTCTCGACGATCGTCGTGGGGATCGCGCAGACCGGCGACCTGAAGAGCGTCGGTCGCATGGGGGTGAAGTCGATCGCCTACTTCGAGATCGTGACGACGATCGCGCTCGGGATCGGCCTCGTCGTCGCGAACGTGCTCAAGCCCGGCGAGGGGATGCCCCTCAAGCTGGACGTCCACACCGAGCTCGCCAAGCCCAAGAGCGGCTGGGACATCGCGCTCCACGCGGTGCCGTCGAACCTGATCAAGCACGCCGCCGAGGGCGACATCCTCCCCGTCGTCGTCTTCGCGACGCTCTTCGGCGTCGCGCTCACCCAGGTCGGGCCGCGCGGCAAGCCGGTGCTCACGTTCTTCGAGGGCGTGGCCCAGGTGATGTTCAAGTACACCGGCCTCGTCATGAAGCTCACCCCGCTCGGGGTGTTCGGCGCGATGGCCTACAACGTGAGCCACATGGCCGCCGGGCACGAGGTGGGCGGCGTGGTCATCAAGGGCTGGCCCGCGGTGGGGCACCTCTTGAAGAGCTACTCGGTGCTGGTGGGGAGCCTCTACCTCGCCCTCGCGCTCCTCGTGGTGCTCGTCTTCGTGCCGGTGATGCTGATCGCGCGCATCCCGATCCTCCGCTTCTTCTCGCACGTGCGGACGCCCGCGCTCACCGCGTTCAGCACCGCGTCGAGCGAGGCCGCGCTCCCGAAGCTCCTCGAGGAGATGGAGGCGTTCGGCGTCCCCCGCCGCGTCGCGAGCTTCGTCATCCCCGCCGGCTACTCCTTCAACCTCGACGGCTCGACGCTCTACCTCGTGCTCGCGTCGCTCACGATCGCGCAGGCCGCGGGCAAGCCGATGACGATCGGTCAGCAGATCGCGATGCTCGTCACGTTCATGCTCACGTCGAAGGGGGTGGCGGGCGTCCCCCGCGCGACCCTCGTGATCATCGCGGGGACGTGCGCCGGCTTCGGTCTGCCCGGCGAGGCCGGCGTCGCGATGATCCTCGCCGTCGACGAGGTCATGGACATGGCCCGCTCGGCGGTGAACCTCACCGGCAACGGCCTCGCGGCGTGCGTCGTCGCGCGCTGGGAGGGGGAGCTCGACACGTCGGGCGCGGGCCGCGCGCCGAAGCCGCCGCTCGCCACGACCGGAGACCCGGAGCCGACGCCGCCGGCGGCGCAGCCGCCGCCCGACGAGCCCGAGTCGGGTCCCCGTGGTAAGGAGACGTCATGAAGCTCGTGGGCATCGCCACGTCGATCGCGGCGCCCGTCCTCCTCGTCGCCGGAGCGGGGGTCGCGGTCGGGTTCTCGGCGTGCTCCAGCGCGGCCGGTGAAGCGCCCGACGCCGGCGAGCCCGGCGAGCCCGCCGCGTTCTCGTACGCGCCCGAGGGCTGCGCCCACGTCGTGTCGCCGGAGCCGGCGCTCGGCTACAAAGACGTCGCCCGCGACACCGGGGCGGCGGCGGCGCCCGGCGAGCCACTGCGCGTTCGCATCGGCCTCGGCGGCAAGGCGGAGCGCGGCCCCGGCTACGCCGATCCGTCAACGAGCGCCGCCTTCGTCTGGGAGACGAGCGAGCCCACCGACGCCGCGCGGATCCGCTTCGGGCGCGCCGGCCAGCCCCTCACCGAGGTGCGGCGCGGCTTCTCCTTCACGCTCCCGCCGCCGGTCCTCAACCTCGGCGGCGACAAGCCGCAGCGGTTCCACGAGGTCCACGTCTGCGGCCTCGAGCCCGGCGCGCGCTACGACTACCAGGTCGGCGGAGAGACCTGGAGCGCGGTGCGCTCGTTCACCACCGCGCCGCGCGACGGCAAGATCACGATCGGTGTGAGCGGCGACGCGCGCGACCACGTCGAGGTCTGGCAGCTCGTGCAGCGGCGCATGCGCGAGCTCGCGCCGACGGTGCAGCTCTTCACCGGCGACCTCGTGCTCGTCGGGCTGAACGGCGCCGAGTGGACCAAGTGGCTCGACGCCGCGTGGAAGGACCCGCTGTCGCCGAGCGGCTACGGCCCCCTCGGCGAGCAGTCGATCCTCTTCGTCGCCGGAAACCACGAGAACCGAGCCGCCCGCTACTTCGCGAGCGCCCCGATGCCCGGCGAGGGCAAGGCCGCCAAGACGTTCGGCTCGTTCGACGTCGGCGCCGTCCACGTGCTCTTCCTCGACGACCAGCCGGTGGCGACCGACCCGAAGAGCGAGCTCGCCAAGCAGACCCTCGCGTTCGTCGACCAGGACCTCGGCGCGGCGCGGCGGGACCGCTCGCGCCCGTTCGTCGTCGTGGCGATGCACCGCGGGCTCTACTCGTCGGGTCCTCACGGCAACGACTCCGACCTCCTCGAGGCGCGGCGCGCGCTCGCGCCGCTCTTCTCGCGGCACCGGGTGGACCTCGTGATCAGCGGCCACGACCACCTCTACGAGCGCACGAAGCCGATCGAGCCGCGCGGCGACGCCGATCAGTCGCCGCTGCCCGGCGCGCTCGGGACGACGTACGTCGTGTGCGC
>JAEUKG010000384.1 GCA_016794325.1 Myxococcales bacterium
GAAGCTCGCCGCCGACGGCACGATGGTCCATCAGCCCAAGGACGCGTCGAAGGCCGAGGGCTTCGCCACCCTCTCGACGTCGGCCGCGGCCGGCGATCGCTACTGCTGGCGGTTCAGCCAGGGGAGCCTGATGGCCTCCCCCGACGGGTCGACGTTCACCGGCGTCGGCACCAAGGCCGACACCGCCGGCAAGGGCCCGGTCGTCTTCCAGACGAAGCACGGCGACTACAAGCCCTGCAACTGACGCCCCGCGGGGCTCACGCCTCGGGCGCGCGCTTCGGCTTCGCCGCTCGTCGGGCGGCGATGCGCTCGGCGGCGGCGGTCCACCCGGCGTCGTAGGGGGCGCCGGGCTCGTCGAGGTCGACGGTGAGCGGCGCGTGGTCGGACGGGATGGGCTTGCCCTTGCGCGCCTCGCGGTCGATCTCGGAGGCGACGACCCGGGCGGCAACGCTCGCCGTCACGAGCACGTGGTCGATGCGCATGCCGACGTTCTTGTAGAAGTCGCCGGCACGATAGTCCCACCACGTATAGCGCTCGGGCTCGTCGTGCCGGAGGCGGTAGGCGTCGACGAGGCCGAGGCTCCGGAGACGAGCCACCGCCGCGCGCTCCTCGGCCGAGACGTGGGTGCCGCCGTGGCAGGCGGCCGGGTTCCACACGTCGCGATCTTCGGGCGCGACGTTGAAGTCGCCGCCGACCGCGAGGGCCTGGTCGCCGGCGCGCGTCTCCTCGAGCCACCGCGCGAGCCGCTCGAACCACGCGAGCTTCGCGCGGTAGAAGGGGCTGCCGAGCGAGCGGCCGTTCGGCGCATAGACGCTGACCACGCGGACGCCGCCGGTGAGGGCCGACACCATCCGCGCTTCGGGCAGCGGCTCGGCGAGCGGCTCGCCGAAGTTGGTCACGACCTCGGTGATCGGCGTCTTCGACAGGATCGCCACGCCGTTCCACCGGCCCTCCCCGTGATGCACCATCGTGTACCCGAGCCGCTCGACCTCGGCGTGGGGGGCGGCGTCGTCGGCGAGCTTCGTCTCCTGGAGGAGCACCACGTCCGGCCGCGCGCGCTCGAGCCACCAGGCGAGCTTCTCCAGGCGGGCCTTGAGCGAGTTCACGTTCCACGTCGCGATGCGCATGAGGCCTTTTCGCCGGTCGGGCGGCGAGCGTCAACGCGCGTCGGGTCGCCCTCGAAACGCTCGTGATGTCGCCCGCTTGCCGCGCCGGGGGCCAAGCCCGGCCCGCGGCCGCGCGCGTTCCCCTGCACGCCAATGAGGCGAATTGAGGGTGATTCTAGGTTGAACGGGCCGGGCTTCGGGGCATGGTACGCGCCGCCATGCGCCGCCTCGCCCTCCTCGCTTCGCTCCCCGTCGCCCTCGCCCTCGGCGTCGCGGCGTGCTCCTCGGATCCGAGCCCCGCGCCCGTGACCGCGACCGACGCCGGCGCCGACCAGGGCTCGCCCCCCGTGCCCGAGGCCGGCGTCCCCGACGGCGGCGACGCGGGAGGTCCGCAGGTCCCGATCCCCGACGCGAAGTCGATCGAGTTCGCGGCGAAGTCGAAGCTCCCCGCCGGCGACAGCATCGTCTTCAACGACTGGAACAGCCAGCCGAACGCGGTGTGGGCCATCAAGCCCGACGGGACGGCGCCGACCGAGATCTTCCGCGCGCGCCGGGTCTGGGCCATGGGCGCCTCGCGGTCGGGCAACGCGATCGCCTTCTCGTCCGAGGACCCCTTCGCCGAGCAGCGCTACGGGATCACGATCTCCGACGCCATCCAGCAGACGTGGATCTACGACGACGCGACCCAGGCCGTGCGCTTCTCGGGGATCGGCAACGTCAACGACGAGTGCCACCACTTCGCGCCGGGCGACACGGCGCTCTGGGTGTGCCGTCGCTACGACTTCGCGAACGGCGGCGCGAACAAGGGCTGGCGACTCGGCCGCATGGATCCGACGACGTTTGCGTTCACCTTCGAGACCCCCGAGGAGGCCGCCGGCAAATACGTCCTCGCGCCGCAGGTGACCCCCGACGGAAAGACGCTCTACTACTACCGGATCGAGGTCACCCCCCCGAACACGCAGACGTACACCATCGTGAAGCGCGCCCTCCCGTCGGGGGCTCCCGAGGTGGTCCGCGACAAGGCGGGTCGCCTCGCGCTCTCGCCCGACGGCCAGACGATGGCGTACGTCGACTACGGCGCCGGCCGGGCGGTGATGGTCGCGCGCGTCGACGGCACAGGCACCCCGGTGAAGATCACGAACGCGGAGGGCTCGCGCCTCACGTTCTCCCCCGACGGCACCCAGGTCGCGTACCTCGCGGACGACAAAGCGGCCAACTGCCAGCACATCGACGTCGTCGCCGCCGACGGGAGCACGGCGGCGACGCCGGTGCGCGTCCACGACTGCGCGAAGGCCAAGGATTTCATCACGCAGCTCGCGTGGATCCGGCGCTGACCGGCTCTGCGCCCCGCCGCCGGCTGACCGCAAGCGAGGCGCGCCGTCCTCACGTGGATCGCGCCTGACCCCGCAGCCACGCGCGCGGCGTGCGCGCTCGCCGTACATGGGCGCCGAAGCGCGCAAGCTGTGCGCGTCCGCGTGCGTCGCCGCGACAAAGATGTGATCGGCATGGAATCCGCGCAGGGTGGAGCCCCTGGCACGTCGGCTGCTGAAGCACCGTGTCGGAGGCCGAATGAGTCTTTCTGCGCGAACACTCCTTCCTGCGGCGACGGTCGCGACCGCGCTCGTCGCGTCGCTCGTGTCGTCCCCGCGCCGCGCCGGCGCGGACCCCGCCGTGTCGACCGAAAACTCGGAGCGCTGCGCGACGCGCGTGCACATCGCCATGGTGGGCGAGAGCGCGCCCGCGGACGCGCTCCAGTCGACCGAGCCCCAGAAGGCGTTCGACACGCTGGTGAAGGACCCGCGCTTCGTCGAGCGGTTCTCGCGGTTCGCGAACTCGCAGCTCAACGCGGTCCCCGGCGCTACGCCGGCGGAGGACGCGTCGTACTACCTGGCCAAGCACGTGCTCACGAACGACAAGCCGTGGTCCGACATGTTCGTCGGCAAATACCGCGTCGCGCCGCAGAACGCCCAGCAGCCGATGTCGGAGGCGACCGTCACCGACGACCCCGAGGGGCTCGGCTACTTCCGCAGCCGCGCGTGGATGGTGCGCTACGCCGGCAACGAGCCCGGCGGGCTCCGCATCGTGACGGCGTACCGCATGATGCAGAACACGATCGGCCTCTCGCTCGCCGCGACGACGAACGCGCCCGACGCCGACGTCTCGGCGACGGGCCGCAAGGCGCCGCAGTGCGCGGGGTGCCACTTCACCCCGTGGTTCGCGCTCGACAACGTCGCCGCGGTGCTCGGAACCCGCACGGGGATGGGCGCGAACACCCAGTTCCAGCCGCCCACCGGCGGCGCGAAGGAGATCCTCGGCGGCGTGAAGGTGTCGAACGACAAGGAGCTGGTCGAGGCGCTCGTCGCCAACGAGGCGTTCGACGTGAACGCGTGCCGCCTCGCCTACAAGTACCTCTACGGTCGCGTCGAGACGAGCTGCGAAGGCCCGGGCTTCGACGCCTGCGTCGACGCGTTCAAGAAGGACAAACGCATCACCACCGCCCTCGCTTCGGTCGTGAAAGACCCGAAGTTCTGCGAGTGAAGGGAGAAGGACGATGAAGCGAGCGATCTTCGTGAGCGCGTTCGTCGGCCTCGTCGTCGCCGCGTGCGACGACCCGAGCCGGCTCACCGGCGGCGGCTGGGGTGAAGGGGGCGAGGAAGAAGGGGAGGGCGCCGGCCCCGGCGCCGACCCGAACCAGCCCGGGAACTGCAAGGAGGGCGCGCCGCACCCCGGCTTCGCCGGCCACGACTTCGTCGCCGACCGCAAGCCCGGCGGCCTCGGCGACGACCGCCGGCGCGTGAAGCCGTTCTCGTCGCTGCGCACCGAGCTCGCGCGCGCGCTCGGCCAAGCGCCGGCCGGGCTCGACACCAACGCCGCCGCCTTCGGCGAGGTGCCGCCGCGGTGGTTCGCCGAGCCCCAGGCGGGCGCGGTGAGCCTCTACACCACCTACGGCGTCGCCTTCACCGGCTGCTACGACACGATGACGCAGCCGGCGTTCTCGCAGGCGCCGACCGCGCAGTCGGCGTCCGACGAGTGCTCGAAGATGCAGCGCAAGTTCTGGCAGCGGACGCCGTCGCCCGACGAGGTGAAGGTGTGCGCGGAGCTCGCCACGACCGGCCTCGCGTCGGAGCCCGCGCCGCGCCGGCGGTGGGCGCACGCCTGCGCCGCCGTCCTCACCTCCGCCAGCTTCACGACCTACTGAGAGGACCCATGAGCCATCTATCTCGACGTGGATTCTTGAAGGCGCTCGGCGTGGGCGCGGGCGCGCTCGTGGGCACCCGGCTCCCGGGCGCGGGGCTCTTCGGCGTCGCGCACGCGGCGACCCCGGAGCCGACGTCGGTCGTGTGCATCTACCTGAACGGCGGCATCAACGCGATCTTCACCGGCGCCGACGCCTTCACCAACACCGCGTTCGGGGTCACCGCGAACAACGTGCTCGCGCTCGGCGGCGGGGTCGTCGTCGACAACGCCATCGGCAACGCGATCCCGCAGGGCGTCCGCCAGCGGGTGGCCACGGTGGGGATCCGCCACGGCATCAGCGATCACGGCAACGCGCAGCGGAGCTTCTTCGCCTCGGGCGCGCAGTCGGCGCCGCTCGTCCTCGCCGACGCCATCGGCGGCACGGGCGCGATCAAGGCGGCGGTCGTCGGCGGCAACGGGCTGCCCGGCGGCGGCGCCCCGGCCCCCGTCAACGGCATCTCGCTCCAGCCCATCACCGACATGCGCGCCACCATCGAGGCGGTGGCCGGCGCGACGCCCGCGGCCAACGTCGTCGATCGCGACGGCGCGGCCAAGGGCCTCGTCGCCGCCGAGGCGATGTCCAAGGGCACGGTCGCGCGCCACGGTCAGTCGCTGGCCTCGGTCAACCAGGGCCTCACCGCGGCGATCGCCACCCTGCAGAAGCCGGTGCAGCCCTTCAACACCCAGGAGTTCAACACCGCCTACGGCCTCACCGGCACCGCGGTGAACAGCTTCGCCTCCCGCATGGCCGCGGCCGAGCTCATGGTGCGCACCGGGACCGGCTTCGTCATCGCCCAGGATGCCGGTTGGGATAGTCACGGCGACACCGGCGGCACGAGCGTCCGCAACATGTTCACCCAGCGCATCGCCCCCGGCTTGCGCACCTTCCTCACCCGCATGGTCGACGGCGCGGCCGCGCAGCAGCGGAACGTCATCGTCGCCATCTTCGGCGACTTCCACCGGAGCCTGCCGGGGTCGGATCACCAGTCGAACGGCGCCGCCCTCGTCATCGGCAAGAACATCAGGAGCGGCACCACCGGCAAGACCGACGCCCGGGTGAGCCTGCCGGCCGGCACGCCGGGCATCGCCGGCCTGTGGCAGCTCCTCGGGGCCGCGGCCAAGGTGTCGACGAACCCGTTCGGCGCGAACCCTCACACCGCGCTCGTGGGCTGATGGATCGGCGCCGCCCCCTCCTCGCCGCGATCGCCGTCGCCGCCGCGTGCCTCGCCTCGAGCGGGGTCGCGTCGGCCAACGGCGGCGGCGTCGCCGGCTACACCGGCAAGCCCAACGCCACCGCCCCCTCGGGCGAGAGCTGCAACAAGTGCCACTCCGGGGGCGCCGCGCCCCAGGTCGCGATCACGGGCCCGACGAGCCTCGGCGCCGGACAATCTGCAGAATACACGCTTACGGTCCGGACCGCCCAGGCGCGGGCGGCCGCCGGCGTGGCGGCGAGCGAGGGCGCCGTGCTGACGCCGGTGGCCGGCCTGCGGGAGAGCTTCGGCGAGCTCGTGCAGTCGAGCTCGGTCGCGGCGACGGGCGGCCAGGCGACGTTCCGCTTCCGCGTCACCGCCCCCGCGAGCGGGGCGAAGGTCGACCTCTGGGCGGTCGGGCTCGCGTGCAACGGCTCGGGGACGGGCGGCGATCGCGCCGCGCACGCCACGACCACCATCGCCGGAGGCGGCGGCTCGTCGTCTTCGGGCGGCGCGGACGCGGGCGCGGGGTCGAGCTCCAGCTCGTCCGGGTCCGTCGCGACCGACGGCGGCGCGCCGCGAAGGCCCGCCGACGGCGGCGCCGGCGCAAGCGACGACGACGAAGGCGACGGCGACGACGACCCCTCGGGCCCCGCGGGGCGCCCGTGGGGTCACACCTCCACCGGAGCTTCGTGCGCGGCGACGCCCGCGCGGACGTCGAGCCTCGGCATCGCGCCCTTCGCGGTGGTGCTCGCCCTCGGCGTGCTCGCGTGGCGCGCGCGCGCGCGTCGTCGCGCGGGCCTCGGCGTCGTCGCCGCCGCGCTCGCCTCTCTAGCGCTCGCTGGCTGCAGCGCCGCGTCGCCGTCCGGCGACGGCGAGGCGGGAGAGCCCGGATCGGGCGGCTCGTCGGGCACCACCAAGGTCGACGTGAAGCAGGGGCGCGACGAGACGCCGGCGTCGTGCTTCGCCGCGTGCCAGAACACCGAGTTCTCCTGCCAGACCCAATCGGGCACGAACCGGACGACCACCCTCGCCGAGCTCTCGCCGTCCGCGACGGGGTGCGTGGGCACGTCGAAGGCGGGGGCGTCGACGCAGCCGCTCGAGCTGGACTGCACCCAGGCGAAGGCGTGCTGGGGCCCCGAGGGGAGCCGCACCTGCGCGACCGCGGCGTTCAGCGCTTTGTCGTTCGCCTTCGCCCGCGGCGCGGCGGGCACGACGATCTGCACGCGCGTCGAGTAGAGCCGGGGGCTGGACCTGGCGCCGTCCACCCAACGGCGGTTCGCGCGCGCGCATGAAGGGCCGTCCACACCGCGGCGGCCGCGCGGCGTTTTTTGCCCGAGCCGGTCGCGCGCCGCTTCGGGTACGATCCCTGCGAAGGGTCTCGTCATGCGCTCCCGTGCTCCCGTCGCCGTCGCCCTCGCGTCGCTCGTCGCGCTCTTCGTCGTCGGGTGCGGCCCCAAGGCCGCCGAAGGGACGACCACCGCGACCCTGGACGTGGGTGGACGTACGCGGTCGTACGCCTACCACCTGCCGCCGCAGCACACCCCGCAGAAGAAGTGGCCGCTCGTGCTCGCGCTCCACGGTCGGCTGGGCACGGGCGTGGGGCAGGAGAAGCTCTCGGCGCTCAGCAGCATCGCCGATCGCGACGGCGCGATCGTGGTCTACCCGGACGGCTTCGAGCGGTCGTGGAACGACCACCGCGGGGTCGGCCCCGCCGCCGACGCCAAGGTCGACGACGTCGGCTTCTTGGGCGCGCTCATCGACACCTTCGTGCGCGACTACGGCGCCGACGACAAGCGCGTGTTCGTCACCGGGATGTCCAACGGCGCGATGATGAGCTTCCGCGCCGCCTGCGAGCTCTCCGACAAGGTCGCGGCGTTCGGCGCCGTCGCGGGCCTCTTCCCTCGATCGGGAGTCGACGCCTGCAAGCCGAAGCGCGCGTTGCCGGTGATGATCGTGGCCGGCACCGACGACAAGCTCGTCCCCTACAACGGCGGTGAGGTCGCGAACGATCGCGGCGCCGTGCTGTCGGCCGCGCAGACCCGCGACTACTTCGCGACCAAGAACCAGTGCGGCCTGCCGCGCGAGCCCCGGTGGGAGGACGGCGTCGAGGACGGCACCCGCGTCGGCGTCCAGGAGGTGGCGGACTGCAGGCCCTCGGCCGAGGTGGTGCTGGTGACGGTCGAGGGCGGCGGGCACACGTGGCCCGGCGGCTGGCAATACCTCCCCGAGGTCCTGGTCGGGAAGACGTCGCGCGACGCCGACGCTTCGGAGATGCTCTGGAGCTTCTTCCAGCGCCACCCGATGCCCTGAGCCCTGGCCCGCTGGGCCGCCTCGATCGGCGGAGCCGGCCCCGGCGAGCGCCGTCGCCGCCCCGCGAGCGCCGCTCCACCTCGGGGCGCACGCCCCGCTCCAACGCGGTCGTGGCCGGCGAAATCACGTTCGCGAAAGGCGAGCGGTGAATTAGGATGCCGACATGACCGAAACTCGCAATGTCATCATCATCGGCTCCGGCCCCGCGGGCCACACCGCGGCCATCTACGCCTCGCGCGCGAACCTCAAGCCGCTCATGTTCGAGGGGATGACCCGCGGCGGCATCCCCGGCGGCCAGCTGATGATCACCAACGACGTCGAGAACTACCCCGGGTTCCCGGCCAAGATCACCGGCCCCGACCTGATGAAGGCGTTCCGCGAGCAGTCGGTCCACCAGGGCGCCGAGCTCCGCACCGAAGACGTCAACCGCGTCGACTTCTCGAAGCGGCCGTTCCGCGTCTGGGCCGGCGACGACAACGTCGAATACACGGCGCACACGATCATCATCGCCACCGGCGCCCAGGCGAAGTGGTTGAACCTCGAGAGCGAGCACGCGCTCAAGGGCAAGGGCGTCTCAGCGTGCGCGGTGTGCGACGGCGCGTTCTTCCGCAACCAGGACGTCATGGTCGTCGGCGGCGGCGACACCGCGATGGAAGAGTCGATGTACCTCTCCGGTCTCTGCAAGTCGGTCACGCTGGTGCACCGTCGCGACTCGTTCCGCGCGAGCAAGTCGATGCAGGATCGGGTCTTCAAGAACCCGAAGATCAAGGTCGTGTGGAACTCCGGGGTCGACGAGGTCCTCGACGTGTCGAAGGGCGAGGTCACCGGCGTGCGCCTCGAGAACCTGAAGACGAAGGAGAAGACGGTGGTCGACGTGACCGGCCTCTTCGTCGCGATCGGGCACACCCCGAACACCGATCTCTTCAAGGACTTCCTCGAGCTCCACGACAACGGCTACCTGAAGACCAAGCCCGGCACCGCGCAGACGAACATCGCCGGCGTCTTCGCCGCCGGTGACGTCCAGGACTTCGTCTACCGGCAGGCCGTGACGGCGGCCGGCTCGGGGTGCATGGCGGCGCTCGAGGCCGAGCGCTGGCTCGCCGCCAACGCGCACTGATCGCCCGACCTCCCGCGTCAGGGCAGGTGTGACCCGCCGTTCACGGAGGACGGCGGGTCGCCGCTTTTGTGGGACAAACGGGGCCGCGAGCCGGGCACGATCGGTGCTAGCTGACGCGGCCATGAAGCGGGTCGCTTGGGGTCTCGTGGCGGTCGCGGTGGTCGGGTGGGCCTCGGCCGCGCACGCCGACGAATACGACGAGATCGGGCCGCTGCCGCCGATGCAGGCGGCGCCCGCCGCGGCGAGCCCTCCGGCGCCCGCGGCCGCGGCGCCCAGCGACGCTGCCGCCCCCGACAGCGTCACCCTGCGCACCCAGGTCTGGTACCGCGGGCGCGTGACCGAGATCGTCCCCGGCGATCACGTGACGATCCTCCTGCCGACGGGGGAGTCCAAGCGCGTCGCGTGGGCCGAGATCGAGAAGGTCGTCGTGTCGTCGCAGCCCGCGCCGCCCGCGGCCGCGTCGCCCGCCGGCGAGCCGCCGCTCGTCGGTCCGCTCGCGCGCGTGCACCTGTCGAGCCCGCGCCCGGCCACGCTGTACCGGCGGCCTCGAGGCTCGGCGAGCTGGCACCTCGCCTGCCACTCGCCGTGCGATCGCGCGCTCCCGCTCGGCGACGACTACCGAGTCGCGGTGACGGGAGGCAGCGGCATCAAGGAGTTTCGCCTGAACGGCGCGCCCAACAGCGTCGTCACCGTCGACGTGAGCCCGCCCTCGGTGCTGGGCATGGTGGGCGGCGGCGCCATCGCGGGGACGGGGCTGACGGGGATGTACGTCGGCAGCCTCCTCACCCTGATCGGCCTCGCCAACACGGGGACGAACTGCTCGGGCGCCTACAACCGCACCCAGTGCCAGAACAACAAGGACGCGGGGCCAGCAGTACGCAACGTCGGCCTCGTCACGCTGGGCGTCTCGACGCTGGCGACGCTCGGCGGCGCGTGGCTCTTCGTCGCGTCGGCGTCCACGGACGTGGGGCAGTCGTCGAGCTCGAGCAACGACGCGTTCTTGCGGTCGCCGGAGTGGCGATCGGCGAGCGCCGCCGAGGTGGGCGCGTCTCCCGCCGCCGCGACCTTCCCGGTCGTCCTCACGCGCTCGTTCTGACCGCGCTCCTGGCGGCGCGCGCCGTTCGAGCGTGGGTGCACCGCACGTCCACCAGGTCCAAGAAATCCATAATGATCCCGGGCGCATGTGCCCCGTCCCCCAAAGTAGGCAGCAAGCTGCCCCATGGTCGGGAGGCACCCTCCGCCCCGGCCCCCGCGCGAAGAACGGACAGCGATCTGCCCATTTCGGGAGGGCTCGGGCCCGCGGCCCCGTCCCCGAGATCCGGCAGCAAGCTGCCGAATTTCGAGAGGGCCCCCCCGCCCCCGCGGCCTGAGGCCCCCGGCCCCGATTTTCCTGGCGCGCACGCGTAACTCGAATCAGAGTTACGCCGCTTCGCCATGACCGCACGCACCACGCTCCCCGTCGCCCTCCTCGCGCTGCTCGGCGGCGCCCTCGCGCTCGCCGCCTGCGCCGGCGGAAGCTCCGGCAGCTCCGGCGATCCCGCGGTCGGTCCCGGCGCCGACGGCGGCGTGGGCTCGTCCGACGCGTCGCCCGACGCCGAGGAGGGCTTCGACGGCAACACCACGCCCGCGTGCATCACCGCGGCGGGCGCGGGCCTCGGCGCCGCGCCGTTCGTCGACGACGCCGACACCAGCCGCGTGACCACCACCGGCGGCCCCGGGTGCAAGCGCACCTTCGCCCTCACCACGACCGCGCCCCAGCGCGACGGCCGCCCGCAAGCGCGCACCGTCGCCGAGCTCCCCGGCTGGCCGAGCGTCCAGACCGGCAGCGACCTCTTCGACGCCCTCTACACGCTCGCGCTCGAAGAGACGCGCGAGGCCCAGGTCGGCGAGATCAAAGACGGCGCCTTCAACGGCGGCGCGGCGATCCCGTGCGGCAAGGGCGGCTGCTTCGAGACCGGCAAGCTCTGGACCTACGTGTGGACGCGCGACACCGCGTACTCCATGCACCTCGGGCTCGCCGCGCTCGACCCCCTGCGCGCGCGCACGTCGCTCCTCTTCAAGGTGTCGCCCAAGCGCGGGGGCTTCGCCTCCGAGATCGTGCAAGACACCGGCACCGGCGGGAGCTGGCCGGTGTCGACCGATCGCGTGGTGTGGGCGCTCGGCGCCTGGGAGACGCTCAAGTACCTCGACGGCAAGGACCGCGAAGACTTCCGCGACGCCGCCTACGAGGCCCTGCGCGGCACCCTCGAGCGCGATCGGGCGGTGGTGTTCGACCCCGTCGACGGCCTCTACCGCGGGGAGCAGTCGTTCCTCGACTGGCGCGAGCAGAGCTATCCGGGATGGGTCAATCCGGACCTGGCCCACGTCGCCCAGAGCAAGGCGCTGTCGACGAACGCCCTCCACCTGCAGGCGCTCACCATCGGCGCCGCCCTCGCGCGCGAGAAGGGCGACGGGCCCCTCGAGCAGAAGCTCTCGGGCTGGGCCAAGGACCTCGCGGCGGCGATGCGGGCCAAGCTCTGGCTCGGCGACGAGAGGATGTACTCCACGTACATCACGACGTTCCTCGACCCCGCGCCCGCGCGCCGCTACGACCTCCTCGGCAGCGCCCTCGTGGTGCTCGGCGACGTCGCCACGCCGGAGCAGGCGAGGCAGGTCCTGTCGGGCTATCCGCACCTGCCCAAAGGGCCCCCGGTCATCTGGCCCCAGCAGCGCGCGACGCCCATCTACCACAACCGCGCCATCTGGCCGTTCGTCACCGCCTACGAGCTCCGCGCCGCGAAGAAGGCCCGCCACGACGGCGCCGCGGTCCTCGCCGCGCGCTCGCTGGTCCGCGGCGCCGCCCAGAACCTCTCGAACATGGAGAACCTCGAGGTGGTCACCGGCCGAGCGTGGGTCGACGACGGCGCGCTCTCGGGCCCGGTCGTCAACTCCACCCGCCAGCTCTGGTCCGTCGCCGGCTACGTGTCGATGGTGCACGACGTGCTCTTCGGCCTCGACGCCTCCCAGGAGGGGATCCGCTTCCAGCCC
>JAEUKG010000402.1 GCA_016794325.1 Myxococcales bacterium
CGAGCGTCCGGCCCACGGCGTCGTCGTCCTGTGCTCCCACCGCATCGACGAGGTCCGCGCGATCGTCGGCCGCGTCGTCGAGATGTCGGAGGGGCGCGTGCTCCGCGACGCGGCGCTCGACGAAATCATCGGCGATCTCCAGATGTTCCGGGTCGAGATCGCCCTGCGCGCCGGCGCCGACGACGCCGCCCTCGTCGCGCGCGGCTTCGCGCGCGTGGGCGCTCGTCGCCTCCGCGCGCGTGTGACGCACGAGAAGAAGATCGAGCTCGTCACCGCCGCGCTCCGCGACGCCGGTGACGTCATCGAGGACCTGTCGGTGGTCGCCGAGGGCGAGGTCGCCGCGGGCCGGCGCTCGTCCCCGCGCCTCGTGGCGGTGCCGTCGTGAACCGCCGTCGCTTCCTCGGCGCGCTCGCCGCGCTCGCGGCGGTCGGCGCGTGCGCCAAGGCCGACACACCGGCGGACCCGGTCTGGGGCAAGGAGCCGTGCGCGCACTGCCGCATGCTCGTGAGCGACAAGCGCTACGCCGCGCAGGCGGCGATCGACGGGGAGCGCAAGTACTTCGACGACGTCGGCTGCCTCGTGCTCTGGGCCAAGGAGCACCGCGCCGAGCGGACGTGGGTGCGCGACTCGGCCTCCGGCGCCTGGGTCTCGGCCGAGAGCGCCCGCTTCCAGGGCGGGGCGCGGACGCCGATGGACTACGGCTTCGAGGCGAGGAGCGACGGGAGCGTGGGCTTCGCCGAGGTGCGCGAGAAGGTCCTCGCCAAGGGAGGTGCGCGATGAGCGCGACGCGGGTGATGTTCCGTCTCGAGATGGCCGACGCGCTGCGCTCGCGGTGGCTCGCCTTCACCGCCGTCGTCTACGTCCTGGTGTTCGGGCTCTTCGTGTGGCTCGGCCTGCGCGAGAGCAACGTGCTCGGCTTCACCGGGATGTCTCGCGTCGTCCTCAACGTGTCGAACGCGATCGTGCTCGCGGTGCCGCTGGTGTCGCTCGTGGCCACCAGCCAGACGGTGGTGCGGGCGCGCCAGAGCGGCTTCTTCGAGCTCATGATGACCCAGCCGATGAAGCGCTCGGACTGGTTCGCGGCGGCGGTGATGTCGCGCTTCGTCGTCGTCGTCGGGCCCCTCGTCGTGCTCCTCGTGGCCGCGCTCGTCCTCGGGGCGGTCACGGCTGGCAAGGACCCGGCGCTCGGTCCGATGGCCTTCCGCAGCCTCGCGGTGACGGCGGCGCTCGCGTGGGCCTTCATCGGGATCGGCTTCTACATCTCGTCGCGGGCGCCGACCCCCGAGCGGGCGATGGTGCTCTCGCTCGCGGCGTGGCTCGTCGCGGCCGCGCTCCACGACTTCGCCCTCATCGGCGTCCTTTTGCGGGTCAAGCTCGCGCCGCAGGCCGTGTTCGTCCTCGCGGCGTCGAACCCGGTCGAGGGCGCGCGCGTCGCGATCCTCTCGGGCGTCGACCCCGACCTGTCGGTGCTCGGCCCCGTCGGCTTCTGGCTCGCCAACACCCTCGGGTCGAAGCTCCTCCTCGTGATCGGCGTGGGGTGGCCGATCCTGCTCGGATCGATCGCGCTCGCCCTCGCCGAGCGCCGCCTCCGCAAGACCGACCTCGTGGGCTGAGCCCACCCATCCGGAGAAACAGAACATGAAGAAGATGATCGTCGCCGTGCTCCTCACCGTCGCCGCCCTCGTCGCTTGCAGCAAAGAGGGCGGTGGTGGCGGCGGGGCTCCCAAGCCCGAGGGCAAGACCGTGAGCGCGGCGGATCTCAAGGCCGCGAAGGACGCGTACGAGTCCCGGTGCGCGACGTGCCACGGCGCGACCGGCAAGGGCGACGGCGCCGGCGCCGCCGCCCTCAACCCGAAGCCGCGTAACTACACCGACAAGGCGTGGCAGAAGTCGGTCACCGACGAGCAGATCAAGAAGACGATCATCATGGGCGGCGCGGCGGTGGGCAAGAGCCCGATCATGCCGGCGAGCCCCGACCTCGACTCCAAGCCCGAGCAGGTGGACGGCCTGGTGAAGCTCATCCGCGGCTTCGGCGAGTGAGCGAGGCGGCCGTTCCCCGTTGAAGGGAGGCGAGGGGGGGCTTAAGGTCGGGGGCCATGAGCAAGCCCAAGCTGACCTATTTCGACGCCCCCGTGAGCCGGGGCGAGGAGTGCCGCCTCGCCCTCACGCTCGCCGGCGTCGACTTCGAGGACGTGCGCCTGAAGTCCGCCGACTGGGCGACCAAGAAGGCGCAGACGCCCTTCGGGGCGCTGCCGGTGTACGACGAGCCCGGCAAGCCGAGCCTCGGCCAGTCCAACGCCATCCTCGGCCACGTCGGGCGGGCGCACGGCCTCCACCCGCAGGATCCGTTCGAGGCCGCGCGCCACGAGGCGGTCATGCAGCACGTCGAGGACCTCCGGCTCACGATGACGCCGAGCCTCCGGATGAAGGACGACGCCGAGAAGAAGAAGGCGCGCGAGGTGATCGCCGCGACCTACCTGCCCGCGTGGGCGGGCTACGCGGCGGCGCAGATCGCCGGGCCGTTCGTCGCCGGAGCGAAGATCCACGTCGCCGACATCAAGCTCGCGGTCGTGACGAAGTGGTTCGTGAGCGGCGCGGTGGACCACATCCCGACGACGGTCTTCGCGGACCATCCCAAGCTGCTCGGTCTGTACGAGGCGTTCTACGCGGACCCGCGCGTGGTCGCCTGGTACGCGCGGAGCTGAGCGGCGCGCTCACGCGCGCGCCGAGCGCCTCGCTCACGCGAGGCCGTGCCGCTTGAGCTTGTCGAGGAGCGTGACGCGCGAGAGGCCGAGCCGCCTCGCGGCCTCGGAGCGATTGCCGCCCGCGTCGGCGATCGCGCGCGCGACGAGGGCCTTCTCGAAGGCCGCGACTTGGGCGGCGAGGCCGGCGGCCTCGGCGGGGGCGGCGGCCTCGCTCGCCGAGCCGAGCGCGACCCAGCGCGTCACCACGTTCTCGAGCTCGCGGACGTTGCCCGGCCACGGCCGCGCCGAGAGCTCCGCCACGAGGTCCGGCGGCACTCGAGGGGCGTCGACGCCGAAGCGCGCCGCCGCCCGCCGCGCGAAGTGGGCGACGAGCGGCGCGACGT
>JAEUKG010000415.1 GCA_016794325.1 Myxococcales bacterium
TGAACGCCCTCGCCGACCACGCCGCGACGAGCCCCGGCTCGCCGCTGCCGACGGCGGAGCTCATCGCGCGGACCTGGCCCGGCGAGCGCTTCCTGCCCTCGTCGGGGACGAACCGGCTCTACTTCGCGATCTGCGCGCTGCGCGATCTCGGGTTGCGGCCCTACCTCCGCCACGTCCCCGGCGGGTACCTCCTCGACCGCTCGGGCCGCCCGCAGGTCCCCGAGCTCACCCTCGCCGCGGGCTGATCGTCAGAACGCGCCGGCGACGGCGACGCCGCCGAGCGAGGGCGCGATCACGAGCGACGTCGTCTTCCTCTCGCTCGACGAGCCCGAGCTCGTGATCGCGAGCACACCGCCCACCGCGACCGCGGCCAAGCCGCCGATCCCGAGCGCCGTCGCCACGTTGGCCTTCGTCCTCGCGGAGTCGTCCAGATCCCGCGCCCCGCCGATCTCGTCCGTGCGGCACCGCGGATAGGTCGCGCACGCCGAGGTGAGCTTCGACTTGTCGGACGACGCGAGGCCGTAGAACACGCCGCCCACCGCGAGCGCGGCGACGCCGACGCCCACCCCGACGAGCCCCGCTGTCCGGCCGACGTTCGAGGGCGACCCCGGCCGCGGCGGCGGCGCCTCCACCTTCACGAGGGGGCGCTCCTCGCTCGCCGCGACCACCACCTTCGCGTGCTCGCCCGGGCGCACCGTGACGTCGAGCCGGCGCGCGGGCTTGCCGGGCGCGCTGACCGCGACCGCGTGCAGCCCCGGATCGACGGGGACCTCCTCTGCGGACGCGACCGCCACCCCGTCGACGGTGACCGCGGACGCGCGCGCGTCCGCGGTGACGGTGATGGTCGCCACCCGGGGCGCGAGGGCGTCGATGCGGCGCCGCGCCTCCGCCGCGCGCTCGGGATCCGAACCGCGCGCCAGCGCCTCGGCGCGGCGGAACTGCTCCTGGGCCGACGCCGTTTTCCCGAGTTTTTCCAGGACGTTGCCGAGGTTCAGGTGGCCGCCGACGCTGGGCTCGATGGCGAGGCTCGCTTGGAGCTCGGCCGCGGCCTCGGCCCATCGCTCCTCGCGCTGCAGCTTGCGGCCGGCCTCGAAGTGGGCCTGCGCCGCCTGGTGGTCGGCCCCCAGCGCCGGCGCGGCGGCGAGCACGACGAGCGCGACGATTGCGGGTATTCTACATCTTTTCATAGTGACGATCGCTCGCCGGGGGCGCCGCGACCGACGGCGCCGGACGCCCACCGCCGCGGCTCGGAGGCGCGCGCTTGATCGTGGCCGGAGGCGGCGGGGCCGACGCCGTCGCCGCCGCGCGGGGCGCGGACGCCGACGCCTCGGAGGTGAGCGGCGCCGACGCCACGAGCGCGACCGACGCCGGCGGCGCCTCGTTCGCCGTGGGGGCGGAGGCGACGGGCTCCGCCGAAGGCGCGGCGCGGCGGCTCCCCGCGAACACCGCCGCGACGGCGGCGCCGGACGCGACCGCCGCGAGGAGGACGTAGGGCCACACCGGCCGCGCGCGCGCGTCGCGAGTCGACGGCGGGGGCAGCGCGGGCGCGGGCGGAGCGCGGCGCACCTCGGGCGAGCTCGGCGCCGGCGCGGGGCCGGGGCGCGCGGCGATGGGGAGCGTCGCCGAGGCGGCCTCCTCCGGGCGCGAGCCGCCGCGCACCGTCGTCCGCTCCTGGAACTGCAGCGACGCCGCGAGCGCCTCCGCCAGAGCGTGCGCGTCGGGATAGCGGCCGTCGGGGGAGCGCGCGAGGCAGCGCTGCACGACGTCGTCGACGGCGCGGGGCACGCCCGCGCGCCGCGCGCTCGGCGGCGGGGGGGCCTCGCCGCCGGCGATCCGCGCGCAGAGGCCCGCGAGGTTCGAGGCCTCGAAGGGGTAGGTCTGGGTGAGCAAGCGGTAGAGGGCGACGCCGAACGCCCAGACGTCGGTGCGGGCGTCGACGTCCTTCGCCGACAGGAGCTGCTCGGGCGACATGTAGCTCGGGGTGCCCATGAAGGCGCCCGGGCGCGTGAGCGAGCCGTCGCCCGTGCCGGGGGCGAAGCCCTTGGCGAGCCCGAAGTCCAGGACCTTCACGATCGGCTCCGGGGGCAGGTCGGCGAGGAAGATGTTCGTCAGCTTGATGTCGCGGTGGACGATCCCCGCCGCGTGCGCCTCGCCGATCGCGTCGCACGCCTGCAGCGTCCAAGCGATCGCGCGGGCGACGTCGATCGGC
>JAEUKG010000446.1 GCA_016794325.1 Myxococcales bacterium
CCCTGCCCCTCGCCCTCGAACTGCATGATGGGGTCGGCGAGCGCCGACCGCTGCTCCGGCCGCACCGTGACGCACCCGACGAGCGAGAGCCCGAAGACGACGGCGGCGGCGGCGGCGCGAGGGCTCATCAGAAGTACACTCCCAGCCCGCCGGCGAAGGTCTGGGCGTTCTTGAACGAGTCGGAGGTGAACAGGGTGAGGTTCGTCGCCTCGAGCCGGACGAGGATGCGGCCGCGCAGCGCGAGCAAGAAGCCGCCGCCGGCGCGGGCGAGGTAGACGTCCTCCCGCTTGAGCACGAACGAGTCCGCGTTCGGGAAGACCGACAGCCCGCCGCCGCCGAGCCCGAGGAACGGGCACACCGGCCAGCTCGGGGCGAAGTTCACGGTGACGCCGCCGCCGTAGAAGATCTGCGAGCCGTCGGCGGTGAGCGCGTCGCCGACGAACCCTTCGAGCGTCACCGTCTTGTGGATGACGATGGACGGCCGCGCCTCCATGTAGCCGAATCCCTTCTTGGATCCGTCGGCGATGGGGACGAGGAGCATCCCGCCTTGGAGCGCGAGCCCGCCCCGCGCGCCCTCGAGCGGCGGCGCCGCGAAGAAGCCGGGGCGTGAGGGGGCGTCGGGCTCTCCCGGCTTGACCGCGAAGGGCTCGACCTCGTCGCCGGTCACGTACGCGCGCCGCCCGTCCGGGAGCGTCACCTCGAGCCAGAACCCCGATCCCGGGCGGCTCTCGAGCGGCAAGGTCTCGCCGCGCCGCGCCTGGTAGATGACGCGGTACGAGACGCCCGGCCCCGATCGAAGCTCGGCCGTCTCGACGATGACCCGCGCGAACGCCTGCCGCTCGTCGTCCGCGGCAGCGGCGGGCCGCGGGAGGGCGACCGACGCGATCCCGACCGCGAGCGCCGCGACGAGCGCGAGCGCCCTCATTTCTGGGCCCACCTTCGCAAGACGTCCACGGCTGGGTCGTTGGCGGCGAAGATCGCGCGGGGGTGGGCGTTGCCGAGGGGGCGCACGTAGATGGGCGCCGTGAGGACGTCGCGGCTCATCACGAGCGACGCCGACTGGAGGTTGCCCTGGGCGGGGCTCCCCGCGCCGACCTGCGCCCGGCTGACGGGGCGGTCTCCGCCGCCGCAGTCGACGGGCGCGTGGTTGAGGAGGGCCATTCCGCTCACGGCGGAAGCGTTGAAGTGGCACGTGTTGTTGTCGCCCGGATCGCCTGGGCCGCACTTCTTGGCGAAGAGGACCTCGGGCTCCACGTGGCAGAAGAAGAAGTCTGGGTCGAAGGTCTCGTCCGCCACCACGAAATTCGGCCCCGGATCCACCGTCGTGCACGAGACCGCCGCCGCGCACGCGAGGCCGAGCGTGACCGTGCACGCGAGCGAGGCGATCGGTCGGGGATCCACCGCTCCCCACGATACACGAAGCGAGGGAGCGAGGTCCCGCTCCACGCGGTGCGTCCTTGAGGACTCCTGCCGTGTGCGGCCCGCCACGTGCCAGCGACCGCGCCCGCGCCGTCCGACCGCGTCAAATCTTGGAAATCGCTTTCCATTGTGATCTTGGCTGCCTACGGGCGATCATGGAATGTTCTGTGCGAGGGTACCGGATCGTTTTCGCTTGATGGACCGGTCCGGCGGTCTGTAGAAGTTTGGACCGACCCCGAGGAGTGTCGTAGCTTATCTTACATGTAGGACACGCGCACCGGCTGTCGAGATGCCCTGCCCTACCCCCCGCAGTTACGCCCCTCTGGAGATACGGACGAATGAAGCTGACCCCCTGGTACATCGCCGCCCTCGCTCCGCTGGCCGTCGCCGGCTGCTCGGGCGCCTTCCTCGGGCAGTTCGCGGTTCTCGCCCTCACCCTCGGAATCTTCGTGGGCACGCTCATGTTGGGCCGGCAGCGCGCCGAGGCTTCGGCCCAGGTCGAAGTCCCCACCGAGCGCGTCTGACGCTCCGCCCCACGATCCCAATCGTCCAAGGCACGAGGGTCGGGCGGTAGGTCGCTCGAATTCGTGTACCCTCGGCGGCCATGCTCATCGAGTCGAGCCAAGAGCGCCTGAAGGCGCTCGAAGAGTTCTCGATCGCCGACCTCGAGGCGGTGCGGATCACCTTGCGCGGTGACTCCGTCATCGACTGGCACCGGATGAACTTCGCCTCGGAGGACGAGGTGCGCGACTTCATCGTCGCCCAGGAGTTCCGCCCGGACGACGCCGGCGACCGCGCGCGCATGGAGGCGATCAAGGACGAGGCGATCAACTATCTCCGTCGTCACTTCGAGTACCCGATCCCCAAGCCCGTCGAGCAGGCCTCGGTCGAGGGGCTCTTCCACCTCGCGGGGAGCCGCGGCCACCGGCAGATGTGCGCGTGCACGATCCTGAAGTGCATGCACATCATCCATCACCTCGACGGGCGCGAGCTGCTCTTCATGCTCCCGATGTCCGACCAGGAGGTGTTCCACCTGGTGGAGGAGAAGGTCTACCGCGTCATCGGCGGCATGCTCGCCGAGGGCTTCCCCATCACCGAGTTCGTCGGGGGCCGGAAGAACAAGGACTCGCTCTACACGAAGCTCCTGTCGAAGCAGGACACGATCGCCTCGCAGGTCTACGACAAGCTCCGGTTCCGCATCGTCACCCGCGACCGCGCCGACATCTTCCCGGTGATCCAGTACCTGACGAAGCGGCTCTTCCCGTTCAACTACGTCATCCCCGGGCAGAGCATCAACTCGATCTTCCACTTCAAGAAGTACTGCCAGGACAACGGGCACCTCCGGCCGATGCTCCCGGAGATGCAGGCGGGCAAGGACGAGGACTACACCCTCAGCGACAACGAGTTCACCGCGGACAACTACCGGGTGATCCACTTCGTGGTCGACATGCCGGTGCGCCTGCCGAAGAAGATCGTCGACCGCGCGCCCCAGGCCGCGAGCGCGCTCGGCCCGGTGGTGTTCGTGGTCTGCGAGTTCCAGGTCATCGACCGCGAGACCGAGAGCGCGAACGAGCTCGGCGACGCGTCGCATGCAAAGTACAAGGAACGCCAGAAGAAGGCCGTCATCCGCCGCCTGCAGCTCGGCATGCGGGAGATGAAGGTCCACGGGCGCCGCAAGCGCCCCTGAGCGCCGGCCTCGTCAGTCCATCGCGAGGCGCACGAAGCGCACGATGACCGGGGAGAAGAAGACGAGCGTGAGCGTGAAGAACACGCCGACGACGAGCGCGATCCCCGTCGTGACCGCCTTCTGGTCGTGGGCGTGGAGCGCCGCCTGGTAGAGCGGCGCCTGGGGCGACCGCGCCGCGAGCGCGTCCGCGGCCTCGGCCTTGAGCTCGCGCTGGCGCATGAGCACGCGGAAGGCGTACATCGGCGTCTCCCAGAACTGCTTGGGCGGGGGGCCATAGCCGGCGAGGCGCGCGGCCGGATCGTCGGGGGGCGGAGCCGCGGGGACGGGGGCAGCCGGAGGCGCCGGCGCGTGGGGGACGCCCGACGTCCGCGGGCCCGCGGGCAGCGAGCCCGACGACAGCGGCGACGCCGGCAGCGAGCCCGACGACAGCGGCGACGCCGGCAGCGAGCCGCCGGGGCCCGAGCCCGACGGCTGCGCCGGGAGGGACTGCTGCGACGACGGGAGCGCGGCGAGCTCGAGGGCCGGCCCCGCGGAGAGGTCGTCGTCGTCGTCGAAGGTGTGGCCGCCGGAGGAGGCGCCGCCGAAGGCCCCGAGGGCCCCCCCGCGGCTCAAGCCGATGTCGGGGCCCGCGCCGCCCGCGTCGCCGAAGTCGACCTCGCGACCGCCGGTCGCGGGCGCGGCCGGCGCCGCGGGGACCTTCGCCCCCGACGGGCGGCGCGGCAAGTCGAGGTCGGGCAGGGCCATCGCCCCCGCCCCGCACACGGGGCAGGGCTGCCCCGCCGAGACGTTCGCCGCACCACATTTGGGGCACGCCATTGCGAAGATGGTACACGAAACGGCTCGCCCACGTCCAAAACGCGGACCGGCGGCGATCGCGCATTTCGCGCTGAATTCACGGCGTTTCCTGCTCGACGCGGCGGCCACGAGCGGCTACGGTCACGCGCCATGCGGCTCTACGGGACCAAGGCTCCGAACATCGCGCACGAGATCACGGCGTCGCTCCTGTCGAGCGGCGACATCGAGGCCGAGGCTCCCAAGGAGGTCGAGGCCGACGTGCTGTCGGTGCTCAACCAGTACGTGAGCCAGGAGAAGGACGTGAGCGACCGGACGCGCGAGCTGCTCGAGCGGACGGGCCGTGGCCCCGGCGAGTTCAACCGCGTCCGGAACCAGGTCGCGGAGTCGAGCGGCATCAAGGTCGGCGACGAGGCCCTCGACTACCTCCTCGACCAGGTCGTCGCCATCTTCCACCACTCCGCCAACGTCGACGAGATCTACGTCGAGGACGTCGAGCTCCGCCGCAAGATGCGACCGATCTTCAAGAAGTACATGGCGGCCGATGCCGACCTCGACGGCGAGGTGCGGGCCCAGCTCAAGCACGTCACCGAGGGCACGCGCACCTGGGACATCGAGTACGCGCGCGTGATGGAGCAGATCAAGCGAAAGCGCGGCCTCGCGTAGGAGGACGCCGTGCGCAGCATGACCGGAATCGGCGCTGGAGAGGCGCCCCTCCCCGGCGCGCCGAACGGCGCACGGGTCGCCTGCGAGATCCGGGCGACCAACCACCGCTACCTCGACGTCCGCGTGCGCGTCGGCCCGGCGCTCGCCGATCTCGTCCCCCACGTCGAGCAGATGGCGCGCGAGCGCCTCGGGCGCGGGCGGTTCGACGTGGCGGTCACGGGGCACTCGCTGGGTTCAGCGACCCTCGACATCGATCGCGCGCGAGCGCGCGCGGTGTTCGAAGCCCTCGCCGCGCTCCGCGACGACCTCGCCCCCGGGGCCGAGCTCCCGCTCTCGGTGCTCGGCTCGGTCCCCGACATCTTCACGCCCCAACCCGCCGCCGGCGGGGAAGCGCTCCGGCAGGCCCTGGCTGCGGCCTTCGCCGAGGCGTGCGCGGATCTCACCCGCATGCGCGAGCGCGAGGGGGCTGCCCTCGCCGAAGATCTCGCGGCGCGGACGGTGACCATCCGCGGGCACCTCGACGCGATCGAGGCGCGGGCGAAGGTCCTGCCGGAGGCCTACGCGAAGAAGCTGCGTGATCGGGTGAACCGGCTGGCGCAGTCGGCCGACGTCGCGCTCGATCCCGGCCGCCTCGAGCAGGAGGTCGTGCTCTTCGCGGACCGCGTCGACGTCTCGGAGGAGATCGTCCGGGCTCGCTCCCACGTCGACCAGCTCCGGGGGCTCGTCGCCGGGACCGACCCCGCCGGCAAGAAGATCGAGTTCCTGCTCCAGGAGCTCGCCCGCGAGACGAACACCATCGGGGCCAAAGGCCAAGACGCGGAGATCGCGCGGCTCGTCGTCGAGATCAAATGCGAGGTCGAGAAGATGCGCGAGCAGGCGCAGAACGTGGAATAATCGGGCGCGATGTCGGGCGATTTCCTCCTCCTCATCCTGTCGTCGCCGAGCGGAGCCGGCAAGACGACGCTCACGAAGCGGCTGCGCGAGAAGTTCCCCGATCTGCTCTTCAGCGTGTCGCACACCACGCGGCAGCCGCGCCCGGGAGAGGTCGACGGCAAGGACTACCACTTCACCGGCCGCGCGGAGTTCGAGCGCGACGTCGCCGGCGGGCGCTTCCTCGAGTGGGCCGAGGTCCACGGCAACCTCTACGGGACCTCGCTCGCCGAGATCGAGCGCGCGCGCGCGACCGCCGGTTGTCGGGGCATGATCTTCGACATCGACTACCAGGGAGCCCGGCAGATCAAGGCGAAGGTGCCCGAGATCGTCACCGTGTTCATCCTCCCCCCGTCGATGGAGGAGCTCCTGAAGCGCCTCCGCGGGCGCGCGAGCGAGACCGAGGAGGTCGTGCAGCGTCGCTACACCGTCGCGAAGAAGGAGATCGAGCACTACGCCCTCTTCGACTACCTGGTGGTGAACGACCGGCTCGACGACGCGTTCGAGCACCTGTCGAGCGTCATCCTCGCCGAGCGCTCCCGGTGGTGGCGGCAAGCCCCGAAGGCCGAGGCGCTCCTGCGCACGGGCACGGCCCACGCCGAAGCGGCGCTGGTTGCTTTTCCGGGCCTGGCCCGCTAACCCTCGTCCCTCGGAAAATGACCTTCACCCTCGGAATCGTCGGCGGCAGCGGCCTCTACGTCATGGACGGTCTCAAGAACGTCCGCGAGGTCAACGTCGACACCCCGTACGGCGCTCCCAGCGACGCGCTGGTGACGGGACGCCTCGGCGACACCGACCTCGTCTTCCTGTCGCGCCACGGGCGCGGGCACCGCCTCGCCCCCCACGAGATCAACTACCGGGCGAACCTCTGCGCGCTGAAGAAGCTCGGCGTCACCCACCTCGTCAGCGTGAGCGCGGTGGGGTCGATGAAGGAGGCGATCGAGCCGGGGCACCTCGTGGTCGTCGACCAGTACATCGACCTGACCAAGAAGCGCAGCTCGACGTTCTTCGATCAGGGGATCGTCGGGCACGTCCCGTTCTCCGATCCGGTGTGCCCCGACCTCGGCGCGGCCCTCGCCCGCGCGGTCGACACCGCCGGGGGGACGGTCCACCGCGGCGGCACCTACGTCTGCATCGAGGGC
>JAEUKG010000464.1 GCA_016794325.1 Myxococcales bacterium
CGCGGGTGGAGAAGGCGGCGTACGAGCGCCAGATGTCCGGAGCCTACGACGAGGAGTACCGCGTCGTCCGCCCCGACGGGACGATCCGCTGGGTGCGCGATCGAGCCTATCCCGTACGGAATAGCTCGGGGGAGGTCTACCGCATCGCTGGCGTCGCGAAGGACGTCACCGATCGGCGCCTGCTCGAGGCCCAGCTCGTGCAAGCGCAGAAGCTCGACTCCATCGGCAAGCTCGCCGGCGGGATCGCCCACGATTTCAACAACATCCTCACCGTCATCGCCAGCAACTGCGCCCTCCTCGCGGAGCTCGGCCTCGCGGGGGAGGCCGGCGAGAGCCTCCGGGAGATCGAGACCGCGACGGAGCGCGCGAGCGCGCTCACCCGCCAGCTCCTCGCCTTCGCGCGCCAGGAGGTGCTCGAGCTCAAGAACGTGGACGTCGCGGAGGTGGTCGCCGACACCGAGCGCCTGCTCCGCCGCATCCTCGGGGAGGACGTGCTCCTCGAGATCGACCTCGGCGCCGCGCCGTCGGTGGTGCGCATCGACCCGGGCTCGCTCGTCCAGGTGCTCATGAACGTCGCCGTCAACGCGCGCGACGCCATGCCTCGCGGGGGCAAGCTCCGGCTCACGGTGAGCCGCAGCGTCGTCGGGGCGGCCGGCGCCCCGGCGCCGATCGGCGCCGGCCCCGGCGAATACGTGACGCTCACGATGACCGACGACGGCGTCGGCATCCCCTCCGAGATCCTCGCCCGCGTCTTCGAGCCGTTCTTCACGACGAAGGCGATCGGCCACGGCACCGGGCTCGGGCTCTCGGTCGTGCACGGCATCGTCACCCAAGCCGGAGGCGCGGTCGACGTCGCGAGCCGCCCGGGAGAGACGACGCTGCGCATCCACCTCCCCCGCGTGGACGCCCCCGCGACGGGGCCCTCCCCGCGCGCGAACCCGCAGCCGGTCGCCGGGCACGAGACCATCCTCGTCGTCGACGACGAAGACCCCATCCGCTGCGTCGTCGCGCGAGCGCTCCGGAGCTCCGGCTACGTGGTGCTCGAGGCCCGCGACGGCCCCGACGCGCTCCGGAGGCTCGCCGAGCACGACGGGCGCGTCGACCTCCTGCTCACCGACGTCGTGATGCCGCACATGGACGGGCGCACGCTCGCCGACGAGCTGTCGCGCGCGCGGCCCGATCTGCGCGTGCTCTTCACCAGCGGCTACACCGACGACGCGATCCTCCGCTACGGCGTCGAGCGGGCGCGGGTCGCGTTCTTGCGCAAGCCGTTCGATCTCTCGACGCTGCGCAAGCGCGTGCGCGACGCCCTCGACCTTCAGCCGCCCACCCTCGCCTCGTTCGCGCCGTAACACACAATGCAACCCGGTCGGATCACGCTCGACGCGCTGCGGGCCAAGGTGCGCGAGGTCCTCGACGCGGGTTGAGCGCGACCGACGTTTCTTCGCCGACGTGCACGGGTTGCGCGCCGCGCGCACGAAGAGCTCGGGAAGCGGCGCGCGCTCGCGGTGGCGCGGCGCTTGCTCCACTCGCACCTTCGGATGGGACTCTGCCCCCGCTGCCACACGCTCCAACCCGACACGATCACCGTGTGCGGGCGCTGCGGCATGCGCGCCGTCGCGCCCTCCGCCTCCGCGCTCCCGGTCGCGCCGCACCACGGCTACGCGCCGCCGCGCGTCGCCTATCCGCCGTACCCGTGGCGCGCGCCGGGGGCGCCGCACGAGATGTCGCCGCGCGCCCTCGCGGCGACGGCGATGGGCGGCCCCGCGCTCGGGCAGCGGCTACCCCTCGGCGCGGGCACGCGCGCGCTCCCGCTGCCGCCCCTGCAGCCGCGAGCCACCCCGAGGCCCCCCCAGGCGGCGCAGCAGCCGCCCGCGCAGCCCGCCGCC
>JAEUKG010000488.1 GCA_016794325.1 Myxococcales bacterium
CGAGCGGGCGCTCGCGATCTGGCGGCAGCTCGACGAGGACCAGGAGCGGCTGTCGCTCGAGGAGCGCGCCCAATACGCGTACCTCCGGGGGATGACCGACTACCGCATCGGCTACAAGGCCGAGGCGCGCCACTGGCTCGCGCGCGCCGAGGCGCTCGACAAGCTCACCCCCGGCTCGCTCCCCGCCGACTGGAAGAACCGCCTCGGCGAGACGATGGCGGAGCTCAACGCCGTCGTATTCCAAGAGGGATACGAGGGCCTCACCAACACCCAGAAGCGCGCGCGCCCGGGCGAGGTCCCGGAGGGCAAGAGCGACGGCAAGGCGAAGAGCGACGCCGCGCCCTGATCAGCGGCCGGGCTCGTCCCCGCCGCCGAAGAGCGAGAGCTGGTCGCGCTTCGGCGCCGGGCGCTCTTTGCCGGGGTCGACCGGCATCGCCGCGAGCGGCTCGATCGCGAAGTCCACGCGGCCCTCGCGCAGCAGCGCCTCGAGCTCGTCGTCGCGCGCGCCGGGATCGAGCCAGCGGTCCACCGCGGCGCGCGGCAGCGCGACCGGCATGCGATCGTGCAGAGTGCACACGACGCCCCGGGCCTCGGCGGTGATGACGGTGCACGTCTCGACGCGCTCGCCCTCGCGGCTCGTCCACCGCTCCCAGAGGCCCGCGAGGGCGAGCGGCTCGCGGGTCGGCGCCTGGATCCGGTGGGGGACCTTCTTCACCTTCGGCTTCTTCCCCGGCGCGGCCGGGACCTCCTCGGCCTTCCACTCGTAGAAGCCGTCGACGACGACGACGCAGCGCCGTCGGTGGAAGGCGTCGCGGAAGGCCGGCTTCTGGGCGACGGTCTCGGAGCGGGCGTTGAAGTGCTTCGAGCCCTCGCGCAGATCGTCGGCCCAGTGCGGGACGAGCCCCCACCGCATGACGGTGGCCTCGGGCGCGCCGTCTCGGGCGAGCCGGACCACCACCATGGGGTCGGTCGGGGCGATGTTCTCGCGGGGCGCGAAGGGCGCGACGCGGCCGCGATCGACGCCGAGCCAGTCGGCGAGATCGTCCGGGGTCGTGGTCATCTGGGCGCGGCCGCACATGCGGCCACGATAGCGCAGGCGCGGCGCGCGCGCTGCGCCGCGCGAGCGCTACGACGCGGAGGCGTACGCGACCTTGCGCGTGCCGACGGCGAGGGCGTCGAGCCGATCCTTGAGCGCGAGGCGCAGCTTCTTGAGCTCGGTGGCGAGCGCCTGCTCGGGCGGCGTGATGTGCGCGCCGCGCCGGTCGAGCTTCTTGATCTGCATGTCGATGACGCGCGCGTGCTCGACGAGCTGCGCGTGCGAGAGGTGCTGAGCCGTGAAGAGCTTCATCGATCGTCCTCCTTCACCATGTCTCGCCCCGGACGCGTGAGAACTACCTCGCGTGGCCGCCGGCGACTTCCCCCGCCGGCGTGCGCCGGCCAAACCCACCGGCGCTGTGCGCCGGCTTTGCCAAGAGCGACGGCGTGGCCGGAACCTCACCCCCGCTCTCGGCGTCTACGTGGTAGCACCCGAGATCATTCCCCGCACGTCACCCAGGCCTCACGAGATCGTTTCCACCCAGGCAACGTCTTGCGGCGCGGGACCACTCGGGCGCAGCGTTGTACACTCTGTCGCAGGATCACCGCATGCTCCGTCAACCGCTGTTCGTCTCGATGATTTGCGCCTCGCTGTCCCTCGCCGCCGTGGCGTGCGGTGGTCGTCCCACCCCGCCGCCGCAGACGCCACAAAGCGGCACACCGACGCAGGTGCAGCATCAGATCGTCACCCAGGAGACGACGGGGACCGCGCCCGAGCTGCTCGAGCGCGGCGAGCGCGCGCTCATGGCGCAGCGGTGGAAGGACGCGATCGTCCCGCTCGAGGCGCTCGTCGCGGCGGAGCCCGACGGCCCGCTCACCGCGCAAGCGCTCGTCGACCTGGGCGCGGCGTACGAGGGGCTCGGCGAGCGCGAGAAGGCGCGCGAGCGCTACCGCGAGGTGGCCAAGCGCTTCGCCGCGAGCGAGCACGTGAAGGCGGCGCTGTCGCGCGAGGCCAACATCGACGCCTACCTCCAAGACTGGCGCGCGCTCGGCGCGGTGGGCGAGGCGCTGCTCGCGCGCAAGGACGCCGACCACGTCGACAAGATGCTCGGCCTCGGCGCGCGCGCGCTCGCGAAGGTGGCGGCGGGCGAGGACGGCTCGGCGATGAAGGACGTCCAGGACGGCCTCGACATCATGGAGGCCAACCACTACGGCGCGACGGGCCGGCTCCCGGTCGCGGCCGCGCAGCTCCGCTTCGCGCTCGCGGAGATCCGTCGGGTGCGCAGCGAGCGCATCAAGCTGAACCCGCCGCCGCCCGACTTCCTCATGCAGATCGAGCTCCGCTGCGCGGGCTTGCTCGAGGCGCAGAGCGCGTACGCCGACGCCATCCGGTCGATCGATCCGCAGTGGGCGATGATGAGCGGGCTCCGCCTCGGCGAGATGTACCGCGTCCTCCACAAGGACCTGATGAGCATCCCCCCCAACGAGCACGCGAAGACGGAGCAGCAGAAGCAGCTCTTCTACGCGATCATGCACGTGCGCTACCGGGCGCTCCTCGACAAGGGCGTCGAGATGATGCGCCGCACGATCGCGCTCGGCGAGAAGACCGGCGACGCGGGGTCGGTGAAGCGCGCCGAGGAGGCGAAGGCGGAGATGGAGCAGGCGCTCGCCGAGGAGAAGGCGCAGCTCGCGAAGTTCCCCTTCACCGAGGCGGAGGTCGAGCGCGCGCTCGAGCTGATGAAGCAGAACGCCGACAAGAAGGCCGCGGACGCGGCCAGGGGCAAGCCCCAGAAGCCCTGACCGCGGCGCCGCGCGCAGCGGCGCCTTCGCTCACTTCACGAAGGTGTGGACGTGGTCGTCGATCGCCTTCTCGTCGTAGTCGAGGCTGCACATCCCGGCGGTGAACGCCTTGGTCGAGACGACCTTGCCCGTTCGCCGCTCGTACACGGTGAGGACGGCGTCGGAGGCGCCGTCGGTGCAGCCGGGCCGGTCGCGATCGGTGCGGACGGCCACGAGGTCGATCTCGTGCGCCTGCTTGGCCTCGCCCACGAGCTGGGCGCGGGTGGTGTAGAAGAGCGCCCGCGGGGGCCCGCCCGCGGCCGCGGGCTCGTCGGGGAAGCGCACCCCGCCCTTGGCCACCTGCGCGAGCGCGGCCGTGAGGGCGGGCCGGAGCTGGTTCGCGGGGAGGTTCACCTTGGTCTCGAGCGCGGGGCCGCCGCCCGGCTCTATCCGTAACGGGATATCCACGCTCGAGACCGGGTATTCTTGGAAGATGTCGGCGAGGGGGACCTTGTCGAGGTATTTGGCGGCGTCGACCGAAACCGCGAGGGTGCGGGTGACGGTGCGGGCGCGCGCGCCGCCGAGGTCGACGATGGTGGAGGGCTCGACGTCGCTGAAATCGGCGCGGATCGTGCTCGCGACGCTGACGGTGCCCGCGCAGGGCTTGCCCACGCAGGTGATGGCGCGCGTCACGGTGTCGTACCGGATCGCGGCCGGGCGCTGGACGACGACGCTGGTGGTGCCGTGGCGGTAGCGAGCGCGGCCGACGGTGCGGGGCTGGTACTGCTCGACGTTGAGGGTGAGGCGGATCTCGGGGCCCATGAGGGCGTGCGAAGAGCTGGAGCCCGAGGAGCCGTACGTCGAGCCCGAAGAGCCGTAGAGGCCCGAGGAGCCGTAGGCCGAGCCCGAGGAGCCGTAGGTCGAGCCCGAGGAGCCGTAGGTCGAGCCCGAGGAGCCGTAGAGGCCGTGGCTCCCGCTGGAGGAGCCGAGGAGGCCCGTGCCGGCGTTGGGCTTCGGCGGCGGGGTGGGGTCGGGGAGGACCACGCGCACGGTCGCCTTGCCGTTTTCGTCCGCGGTCGCGCGGAAGGTCTGCGCGTAGCTCGAGTCGTTCGCGCGCACCTCGACGCGGGGCTCCGTCACCACGTCGACGAGGAGCACGTCTTTGCCGCCCTCTTGGACGATCTTGCCGGTGGCGGTCAGGCTGATGTCCTTCGGCTTGCAGCCGGAGGTGAGGGCGAGGCTCCCGAGGGCGACGGCGAGCGCGAGGTGGACGGATCGCGGCATGCCCGGATGATACGCCCGCTCCGACGCCGGTCCCCCCTCCTTCTTTCGGCGCGTCGGCGCGCGCGCGTCAGCGCCGGCGCCGCCGGAGGGCGACCGTGAGGGCGGCCAGCAGCGGCAAGGCGAGGCCCGCGCCGCCGCCCGTCCGGCCGCTCGCGGCGCAGCCCGGGTCTTCCTCCGGGGCTTTGTCGCCGCAGGTGGTGATGAACCCGCCGCGCGGGGCCGGGTCGCACGCCGGCGCTTCGAAGACGGCGCCGCCGCCGAGCGAGTGTTTGCCGTCGGAGCGGTACGTCTCGCACATCCCCTTCACGTCGGTGGTGTCGAGGCTCCGGAGCGCGAGATCGCCCGGCTTCTGCACCGGGAACATCGTGGAGGTCGCGGTGGTGTCGTGGGCGAAGCCGAGCGCGTGCCCGGCCTCGTGGACGAAGATGCCCTCGAGGTCGTAGCTGTCTTTCGGCACGGTGGCGCCCCACGCGAGCTTGTGGTCGGCCGCGTTGATCTCCATGTCGAAGCCGAACACCTCGCCGGTGTCGACGTTGAAGGTGACGGTGGTGAGGCCGAGCGTGTTGTAGGCGTCCTTGGCGGCCCAGCCGCTCTCCCGGAACACGACGACGTTCTGGTTGCGCGCGCCGTTCTTGTTGTACTCGACGACGTCGCAGGTCACCGGACCGTTGTCGCGCGCCTCGAGGCTCGGCCGCGCGCCCGCGCCGTCGCAGTCGGCGTTGCTCCACGCGGCGAACCCTTGCGTCACGAGCGTCACCGCGTCGCCGTAGGGCACCTGCTTGCTCGCCGCTTGGTTCACGCTGAAGCCGAGGCAGCGGTTGCGCCAGAAGAGCGGCTTGCCGTCGGTCCAGCACGACTTGCGAGGGTCGTACGAGCTCGGCGGCAGCACGGTGGTCGTGCGGCAATACGCGGCCGCGGTCGTCGCGACGGAGCTCAGCGCGAGCGCAGCGCCGAGGCCGATGAGGGTGGAGAGAGCCGCGCGCCTCACTCACCCTATGTTGCACCGAACGGCGAAAAGGACCATCACGGACCTGCGACGTCGGCGCGCCCCTCGGCCGCGGCGCGCGCTAACCCCTCGACTGGTAGAGGGAATTCGCCGCTCCCCGCCGCCGACGTCCGGCCCCGCGCGCAGGGGGCGGCGCGCGCCACACCAGCCGCTCTCCGCGGTCGCGCGCGCTCCG
>JAEUKG010000493.1 GCA_016794325.1 Myxococcales bacterium
GTAGCGGGAGAACGTGACGCCGCCCGCGTTTGCAGACCACACGCCGACTTCGACCTCTCCCCACCCGAAGTCACGCGTCAGCACGCGGTTCGCATAGAGGGTGTAGGTCGTGCGACCGTCGATGATCCCGCCAACCAGGCATTGCTCGAGGCGCGTGAGCGGAGCCGCTGCGATCGGGCAGTCTGCAGGGGCTCGACCCTGGTAGTACACCTCGGAGTCGGCGTGCTCCTCCGGGGGTCCGAAGACGATTCCGCATCCGGCCACGAGCTCGTAGCGGCGCGTCGCCTTGCCGTAGTCGGGCGCGAACGTGATCGTCATCCCGTCGGCCTTCCATTGGCCAGCGGTGCGCCAGCTGCTGCCGGACCCATCGACCTCCAGCAGCAGCGGGGCGGGCTGCCCAGCCCATGGACCCATGGCGTACGCGGGGTGTGCGCCGCGCGCGTATTCGGGGTTGGGTTTCGTGCCACCGTCGTCGCGCGGCTCCTCCACCGCGGGCTCGCCCAGCTGGGCAACGCTCGGCGCCCCGCATCCAGCGAGGGCGCTCAGCGCGAGAAAGGCCGTGGTGACGGAGGCTCGGGCGACATGCATTTCCTCCCATCGACCCGGCTGCGAACGCGCCGTGGGCGGCCGATGCCCACCGGCGAATCGAGGCTCCGCGCGCGACCGCTCCAGGACCCCAATTACCCATTGGCCGCGCGGCGCCGCGGTGCGATCCTCCGCGCGTGAAACGCGCGATCGCCCTCGGGCTCTTGGGGATGCCTCTCTTCTACGCCGTCGCCTGCGGCAGCGACCCGGCGCCGCCCGGCGGCGGCGGGGTCTCGACCGACGGCGGCGCCGACGGTGCGCTCGCCGACGGGCCGGTGGGGAGCCCCGACGGCGGCGAGGCGTCGATCCTCGACACGCTCGATCCGGCCAAGGGCGCGGTCGCGGCGGAGCTCGGGGCGGTGCGCGCGGTCGCCGAGGTCGCGGTGCTCGGCGGAGCGACGGTGCCGGATCGTGCGCTCGTCGGCGGCGATCCGCTGCTCATGGGCATGGCGCTCGATCGCGTCTTCCACTTCGGCTCGAACGAGTGCGTGAACTCGGCGTTCGGGTGCCCGCCGCGCGGCGACGCCGACGCGATCCTCGGCGCCTACGGCTCCTCGCGCGCGCAGCTGCGGACCGCGCTCGTCGAGGCGATCACGAGCCTCGACGGCTGGCGCTGGGTCGCGGCGGCGCACACGGCGATCGCGTGGGCCAACCTGCTCGATCAGGCGGGCAAGCTCGACCCGGCGAGCAAGGCCGTGATCGCGCCCAAGATCACCGCCCTCGCCTCGGTCGCGACGCCGACGGAGGAGATGCAGCTCGCGGCCAAGCTGCCGCCCAACTTCCTCACGGTGAAGAACCTCTACGCGCTCACGCCGGGGGTCCGCGTCCCGACCGCGGCCGAGGCCGACGCCGCGAAGCAGGTGGTCCAGGCCGTGGTCGCGCTCTTCGGCCCGCTCGGGGTGAAGGTCGGCTCGCTCGCGCCGTTCTCGCCCCCGACCGCGACGCCGCTCCTCACGAGCCCCGGCTTCGAGGTCCACGTGCGCGCGTCCTCGCTCGGCTCGCTCGGCTCCCCCGACGTCGGCGCGGCGGTCGACGCCTACCTCGTCGCGCTCGACGCGGCGGTGACGGCGGCGCAGGGCGGGCAGATCAAGACCTACGACTGGGGCGGCTATTTCACCGCGCTCGACGGCGTGGTGAAGCTCCTCGACGCGACGATCGGCGCGGCCGATCTCGACGTCCCGCGGCCGGGGCCGCCGGGGCCGGCGGGGTCGGGCCTCTTCGACACGCCCCCGACGGACAAGGGGACGCTCGAGACGGACCCGCGCGCGTCCATCCCGGCGAAGGTCCCGTCGTTGGGCTCGTGCTACGACTCCGACGGCAAGCCCGACCTCTCGATCGACCAGATCTACATGATGGGCGTCTACCTCGGGGTGTGGGGCGACCGGAAGGCGATCGCCACCGAGCGACGTATCCCACCCGGGACAGTCGTGCCGTCGCCGGCGACGACCCTCACCAAGCCCATCGAGATCGCGCCCGTGCCGGTGGCGTGCGTGAAGGACTCGGCGACGCCGGTGGACCCCGCGCTCCGCGTGCTCGGCAAGGCGGCCGCGTGCGGCGTCCCCATCCGCGTGCCGACCCCCTGCGTCGGGAAGTTCGCGCTCGATCACTTCGATCTCCGCGTGTCGCGCCTGGACGGGGCGGCCGCGAAGCCGCTCGTCCGCCACGTGTACCGCCCGGCCGCCGACGGGACGACCCCGCGCATCACGTGGTTCATGCCGCGCGTCGACGACCCCGACCTCGCGAAGAACGCGTTCAACATCTACCGCGTCGAGATCGTCGCCGTCACCCGCGGCGGCGCCTCCATGGCGCGCTGCGGCGCGATCTTCTGGCCCGAGGGCACCGCGAAGCTCGACGACTCGGTGAAGCACCCCTGCGACGGGTACGTGACGTCGCCGCCCGACCTCCTCCCCGATCCGGTGGTGCCGGCGCACACGTTCGTGGTGCAGAAGCTCGGCGGCGAGATCCGCACGCGGCCTAGCGTCATGTTCGCGGCGCGCGCGGGCGAGACCCTCACCTACGCGAACGACAGCGGCGGCTCGGTGCGCTTCGGCGCGTACTTCTCGCCGGGCCTGCCCGACCCGGCGGGCCTCGCGTCGAGCGCGATCGGCGGGGTGAGCCCGCTCGTCACCGGCGACATCGCCGACAAGACCAGCGGGACCGTGTCGACGCCCGCGCTCACGACCGCCGACGTGCCGCACCGCTGGTCGATGGGCCTCACGACCGCCAGCCGGGTGAGCCACGCCACCTACGCCGTCGGGCCCTGACGGGTGAATCGACCGCGATCGTGAGGCGCCGCCCGCTCGAGGCGCCCGCTCCAGGCGCGGGCGCCCGCGCCGGGCCGCGCGGGCTCCGCGGCGGGCTGACGGCCTGCTGATGGAGGCCTGATGGCCCGCTCCCCTCGCCGAGACCTAGCCTCGAGCGCATGCGTCGCCTCCTCTCGGCCCTCGGCCTCGCCTTCGCCGCTTCGACCGTCACCCACGCCGCGAGCGCGGACCTCTGGGTCTTCGCGCCGTCCAAGCTCGGTCAATACGATCTGCCGTTCAACTCGCTGACGGACATCGCGGCGATGACCCAGGAGCGCGCCCACGTGCGCCAGGGGACGGGCCCCACCCTCGAGATCAAGGTCCTCTTCATCGGGCTCGCGAACGACGACGGCACCGACCCCGGCGGCGCGCCCCTCGCCACGTACGACGCGTGGCTCGCGCAGGCGAACGCCATCTACGCGACCGGATGGGATAGTCAGGGCGGCGCGCCGAAGGCCTCGCGCGTCGTGCTCAAGCGCGATCCGCGCACGGTCGTCACCCTGCGCAACGACACCCTGGCCAACCGCGACTGCGCGCCGGGGGCGCCCAACGCGGCCACCCCCGAAGAGGCGTGCGCGCCGAACCCGCAGCAAGAAGGGGCCTTCGCCGACGTCGCCTTCCAGTACCCCGACGCGCTCGTCGTCTTCGTGCGCGGCGGCAACTACCGCCCCATCGGCGACGGGGCCACGCCGCCGAAATACACCGCGAAGAGGTCCGCCGGCAACGCGAGCTCGGGTGTGGGCTCGTACATCGTGTTCTCGCCCAACAACGACGGCAGGAAGCTCGCGCACGAGGCCGGGCACTACCTGCACCTCGCGCACACGTTCCCTCTGAGCCAAGGCTACGTGGAGCTCGCGGCGTTGCAGGCGGACCTCTCCAAGAAGGCCGGCGTGGGCGGGCTGATCACCCCGTCGGCCATCGGTGAGGTCACCGACGCCGACACCGGGCGTGGGGTCGGCGACACCCCGCCCGATCCGGGTACGAACGTGTGGAACGCGGTCGTCGGCTCGGCCTGCGGACCGGTGGACGCGATGAAGGTGCCGCTCGGGGCGAACACGGTGACCTTCAAGCCGCGTCGCTCCAACGTCATGAGCTACTACTCGTGCCCGAACCAGGACATCACGGTGGATCAGGCCGCGCGGATGCGGGTGGGGCTCCGACGCTACAACCGCCGGGCGCTGGTCGACGCTGCGATCGCGGACTGCGCCTACAAGGCCGAGATCGCCAAGCAGCTCCCAGCGTCGATGACGCGGATGCAGAAGGCGCTCTGGCGAGAGGCGAAGCTCTACGCGTGCCTCAAGTAGCGCGCGAGCGACTTCGGGGTGGCGTCGCGGCGGCCGCGCGCGCGGAGGGGCGCCGCGACGCCGCCGGCGCCTCGCCCGTGTGGGCCGTGAAGACGCGGCGGAA
>JAEUKG010000497.1 GCA_016794325.1 Myxococcales bacterium
CGGCTCGAACGCGGCCGGCGGCACCACCGCGACGCACTGCAACAACTGGACGAGCAACGCGACCAACCAGACCGCTTCCGTCGGCCACAGCAACCGCGCGGGCGGCGGCGCGGCGCCGACGTCGTGGAACGCGGCGCACGCAACCCAGGGGTGCGCCGAGAACGGCGGCCAGAGCGTGCGGAGCGGCGGCGGTCGCGGCTCGTTCTACTGCTTCGCGCCCTGACCCGACTCGCCTCGTCCGAGCGGTGATGTCGCGTCGCGTCTCCTCGGCCGATTCGGACCTTTGCGCCCGCGCGCGAGTTTTGCGCGTGGGCCGCGAAGGTCCGCGTGTTTCCATGGCCTTCCGCGCGCACCCCCGCGGCACGCCGCTGGCACGCGTGCTGCACTGAGCCGAGGGGACATGCGGCGCCTCGTGGCAGCGACCTTGGCGGGGGCCACGATGCTCGCCGTCCATCCCGCGCGCGCCGAAGACGACGACGACGACGACGAGCCCATCCGCGCGCTCGTCTACACCGAGACTCCGAGCCGGAACTACCTCCGCGCGATCGCCGAGGGCATCTCCGCGCTCGCGTTCGGGTACGTGTATTACCTCTACACGACGAGCAACGCGGCGGACTGGGACCTCAGCTACAGCTGGGGGAGCCTCCAGGCGAAGCTGGTGGGCGACGCCGTCCGCTTCGACACGAACCTCTACGACACCAACATGATCGCCCACCCGATCTCGGGCTGGGCGTTCTACACCGCCGGTCGCGCGAACCGCCTCAGCCTCCTCGAGTCGATGCTCTTCGCCACCGCGGCGTCCACGCTGTGGGAGACCATCGGCGAGCTCAAGGAGCAGGCGAGCGTGAACGACCTCATCGTCACGCCCATCGGCGGCGCCGTCCTCGGCGAGGCCGCGACCCAGCTCGGCGCGGTGCTCGATCGCGGCAAGCGCACGTGGCTCAGCGAGCTCCTCGCCCTGGTGTTCTCCCCCATCAAGAAGGCGCACGACATCGTCGACGGCGCGACGCCCCTGCGCGCCCGGGACGTCGACGCCGTGGGCCTTCCGGCGGGGGAGGGCCACGCGTTCTCGCTCTACGCCCAGTCCGGCTTCACGCGCCAGTCGGGCGCCCCCGGCAGCTACGGCGACCTCCGCGTCGGCGCTCACGCCGAGGTCGTCAACGTCCCCACCTGGAACCGGCCCGGCGTCCACTCCGGCTACACCAGCGACGCCAACTTCACCTTCGTCGACCTCGAGACGACCACGTCGAAGGTCGGGCTCTCGGACGTCCGCTTCCTCGCGCGCGTCGCGCCGCTCGCCTACTACCACGTGGATCTCGAGCAGGGGGAGGGCGGCGCGCTCCGCGGCTCCCGATGGTACCTCGGCGCCACCGCCGGCTTCGACTACGACTATCATGTGTGGGATAGAACCCGGCCCGACCTCGACGCCCGCGCCTCCAGCGTCCACCTCGGGGGCGTGGACGTGCAGCACGACGCGTTCGTAGGCGGCGCGCGGGTCCGCGCGAGGCTGCACGCGCACCCGGGCTTCGCGGCGGTGAGCTCGCTCACCGTCGGCGACTACCTCCGGTTCGGCGGCGACCCGTCGCGCCTGCCGAGCGTGGCCCGCGAGCAGCGCTACTACTACGGGTGGTCGGCGAGCGTGACCCCCGCGCTCGAAATCACGAGCCGGCGCTTCGGCCTGTCGGCGATGGCCCAGCTCGACGCGTACGTCGCCGTCGACGGGCTCGACCGGCGGCCCGAGACGGTGCGCGACCCGGTGGAGATCGCCGACGAGCACCTCTTCGCCCGCGCCGCCGCGTACTACGCGCCGATCCAAGAGCTCCACCTCGACCTCGGGCTCGACCAGCACCTGCGCGCGAGCCGCGTGGCCGACGTCGGCGTGCGGGGGACCGAGACCAACTCCTGGGCCGGCCTCTCGGGGGTGTTCTGATGGCGCGCCGCTCCA
>JAEUKG010000574.1 GCA_016794325.1 Myxococcales bacterium
CGGAGCGACGAGCAGAGGTACGTGAAGCCGTCGCTCGCCACCTTCGACAGATCGATGTTGTCGGCGAGGACGAAGAGGCGCTTCTTCGACGCGACGTACACCGCCGCGACCGGCTCCACCACGCCGTCGCTGTCGCCGGCCTGGACGAGCGGCGACAGATCGATGGTCTTCTTCGGCGCGCCGCCGTCGGCGGCCTCGCTCGGGTCGATCACGAAGATGGCGTTGCGGTTGAAGCGGAGGACGTACGCCTTGTTCCCCGCGGAGGCGACCACCGCCGCCGGATCGGCGTAGCTCGGGCCGCCGTCTCTGCCGTCGCTTCCGCGGACGTTCCACGTCGAGGTGATCTTCCACGGCTCGCGCTCGTCGAGCCGCGCGACGACGTCGTTCGACTGCTCGAGGAGGAACGGCACGGAGCCGCGGGCGTACGTGGTCCCGAACGTCGCGGGGTAGACGTTGCGGCCCGCGACCGCGCCGGTCGCGAGGTCGAGCGCGACGAGCTCGCTGCTCGGGGACGTGTTGAACGAGAGGAGCAGCCGCGGCGGGACGGGGCCGCCGCCTTCCGCGCCGTCGGCCGCCGCGTCGCCCGACGACCCGGCGTCGGAGGTCGTCGCGTCGAACGACGCGTCGCGCGACACGGGCGCGGGCGTCTCGAACGCCGTGTCGTCGCCGAAACACGCCAAGAGGCCCGCTGCGGCGACGGACGCCAAACCGAAAGAAACAATGTATTTTCGCATGGTTACCTCCCCGCGACCCGCGGGGTATCCGGCGCGCGAGGCGGGCGCGCCGGTGGGCTCGATCCCTCGCGCGTGGCCCGGTCTCCGGGCTGCCGGATCGTCCTCCCTCGAGCCCTTCCCAGAGCTGCCAAGCCCCAGTGGGATACCCCGAGTTCGTCCCCGGTCACCGTGGCGGGTGCCGCGCCGGATTCACACCGGCTTCCCATGCGAACGCCCCTCGCGAGCGAAGGGCGGCCGCGACCACGCGCGGCGGATCGGACGAGGCATCGTGCCGCGGCCGACCAGCCCGGTCCGCTTACCGGGCCCCACCCGGCGTGTCAACCAACACCGGCGCCGGCGGGCGTTCACTGGGCGACGGCGTCGAAGCGGAAACCGGCCGGCGGAGCGAGGGTCGTCTTCCGCTTGTTGCCCTCGATCACGACCATCGCGTCGCGGGTCACCGCGAGCCAGCGCGCGGGGCCGGGCCGCGACGGCGTGAGCGCGCGGACGATGGGGACGCCCTCGACCGAGAAGCTCGGTCCGAAATCGATCACACCGTCGGCGTTCATGAGGGAGGTGAGCGCGCGCTGGTCGGCCCCGAACACGAGGTCGTCGCGGCCGTCGCCGTCGACGTCGGCGGCGGCGATGGTGGACGCGAACTCGGACGACCCGTCGGCGCAGTCGCCGGGGACGACCGCCGGCGCCGGCCCCTTCAAGAAGCAGAGGACGCTGAGCTCGGGCTCGCCGACCGGCTTGATGGGGGCGCTGAACGCGAGGTCGAGGTTGCCGTCGCCGTCGAGATCGAGCACCGCCGCGGCGGTGGCGGTGCCCTCGTACGGCAGGCCGTCGCGCATGTCGAGGGGGACGTACTGGAGCGACGGCGACGCGAGCAACCGGAAGAACGCGGCCGCCGGCGACGTGCGCGAGCCCGACCCGACGATCACGTCGGAGCGACCATCCCGATCGAGATCGAAGCCGCCGAGGGCTACGCGCCCGGGGGCGTCGGCGTAGACGGCCGCGGAGGCGAGCGAGAGCATCCGCCCGCCGAGCCCGAGCGAGCTGCCGAGCACGATCACCGCCCCGTCGCGCGAGGTGAGGAGCACGTCCCCGTACCCGTCGAGGTCGACGTCGCCGGCGGCGGCGACGCTCTCGCCGAGGTTCGGGAGCTCGGGCGAGCCGGGGCGGTCGGACCCGGGCGCGAGCCCCTTGCTCGAGCCGCGGTAGACGTCGACGAAGCGCCCGACGCCGGCGTCGCCCGCGCCCCCGTCGGCGGCGCCGGGCGCGCGCGGGGTCGCCACGACGACGTCGCCGTAGCCGTCGCCGTCGACGT
>JAEUKG010000583.1 GCA_016794325.1 Myxococcales bacterium
ACGTCGCGGAGGATCGCGCCGACGTCGGACATCTTGCCGACGTCACCTTGCCGGGCGAACAGCGACGGTGCGACCGCGAAGGCGCCCGCCTTGGCGAGCCGGCGGCACACGTCCTTGATGTACTCGTGGATCCCGAAGATCTCCTGCACCACGAGCACGACCGGGAGCTTGTCGGCACCCTCCCTCACCGCGCGGTAGGCCGGCATGCCGCCGATGTCGACCGCGCCCTCGACCAAGCCCTGGGCGTCGGTCTTGATGGCCTCGGCGCGCACCGGCTGGGTGGCGAGCGCGAAGCCGGCAGTGAGGGAGGTGACGACGAACTCGCGGCGTCCGAGCGACATCGGCCTAGCGTAGCCGACGCCGCTCGGCGACCTCAAGCCACGAGGCGGGTGACCTGCTTCTTGCGCGCCGCGGCCACGCCCTCGACGACGCGCGCGAGGCCGTCGGCGTCTTTGACCGCCGGCAGGCGCTCGTATTCGCCGCTCCAGAGCTCCATCACCACGCTCTTGTTCTTGTCGTCGATGACGAAGCGATCGACCTGGGCCCACGCGTACTTTCGCACGCGGGGGATGCCCATCGGGAGCACGGTGCGGGTCTCGATGCCCTGGCCGCTGACGATCACGCCGCGCATCATCGCGCGGGCGACGGTGGCGACGCCCGACAGCAGGATGATGATGGAGAGCGGGACGGATCCGAGCGGGCGCCCGCGGTCGCCTTCGACGACCCACGTGTAGAGGCTCGAGTTGCTCGACCCGGCGTGCGCGGCGACGACGACGCCCACGACGACGAGGCCGAAGGCGAGGTAGAGGAGCGAGGGCAAGACCTGCACGAGCGGCGGGCCGAAGGCGTGACGATCCTTCGGGCCGGGCTCGTACGCCATCTCGAAGCGGGCGACGGTGCCGTCGACCTCGGTGATCGAGGGGCGCTCTTCGTCGTCCGAGCTCTCGACGATGCCGACGAGCTCGCGGTTGTCGGTCTTGGAGTCGGGGGGGCTCACCGTGTACACGTCCTCTGATACCCGCGACCGAGCGCGACCTTGGATGTCGCGCGGCGCGCTCCGTCATCGTAGCGGCTTCAGTCGTCGTCGTCGCCCGCGCTCGCGCCGGTTTGCCGTTTGTACTCGCGCAGCGCCATGATCTCGCTCTTCGACGGGTTGATGACGAGCAGGCCGTGGTCGGCGTCGAGCAGCGCGACGTCCCCGTCCCCGGCCCAGCGAAACAGGCCCTGGACGCCGACGATCGCGGGCACCTCGAGGAGCTGGAGGAGCACGCGCGTGCGCGGGCCGCTCGCGCGCTCTGTGAGTGCGACACCCACAGGGTGCGCCCGCGCCGAGATGAGGAGATCGAACATCGTGAGCGCGTCGCCCACGAGGAGCGCCTTGGTCGGGAGCTCCGCGCGTTTGTCGGCCGCTGCCAGCATCGTCAGCGCGTCGCAGAGATCTTCGATGTCGCGCGCTCGCTCCTCGAGGAACGCGTCCTTGGTGATGGAGGTCGCGGTGCGGGTGACCTCGCGGGCGAGGCGCGAGAGCGCCTGCGCGATCCCGCCGCCCTCGGCGAGCAGCTCCGTCGCGCGCTCGCGGAAGCGGCCGTCGGTGAGGATCTCGAGGTAGGTCGACAAGAACGCGGCGTCGCTCCCGAGCTTCATCCGGCGAGCGCGCGCCGCGATGCCGGTCGTCGCCTTGGCGGCGACGTCGAACGCCCCCTCGAGGAGCCGCACCTCGTCGTCGACCTTCGAGCTCACCGCGAGCTGCCGCTCGCTCTGGCGGGCCGCCGGTCGCCGCAGCGCGGCGATCGCGCCGAGCGCGCGGCCGAGCACCACCGGCCGCCCCGGCAACGTGACCTTGCGCGTGCCGCCGCCGGCGCGCCGGCGCGGCGCCTTCTCGCGCGCGGTGTCGATGAGCTCCGCGTGGCGCACGCAGCCTCCGACGACCGCGCCGAGGGTGGAGAGGAGCTCGATGTCGGCGACCTCGAACGGGCGAGCGCGCCGCTGCACGACGAGCGCCCCGAGCGCGCCCGCCTTGCCGAGGATCGGCACCGCGAGGAACACCGGGAACTCCTCCTCGCCGACGTCGTCGAAATGCTTGTAAGATGCATGCGTCACCGCGGAGTCGCACGACACCGGGCGCATGTACTCGACGGCCTCGCCGGTGATGCCTTCGCCCACCGCCAGCCGAACCTGCCCGATCGCCCGCCCCTTGAGGCCGACGTTGGCGCGCATGACGAGCTCGTCGCCCTCGCCCTCGAGGAGGTAGACCGAGCAGACGTCGGCGTCGAAGATCGACGCGATCCGGTGGGGCGCCTCGTCGAGGAGGCGCACGAGCGGCATCGGCCGCGCCGCGAACGCCAAGAAATCGAGGAGCGCGTCGAGGCGCGCGTTGCCCCTCGAGTGCACCTTCGGCCGGCCTGCGGTCGCCATGGCCCCGAGAGTGTGCCCACCCGCGCGCCCCGGCGCAAGGTGCCCGTCCGCCGGCGGCCACTACCCCCCGCGCCCGACGTGGTGTAGAGGAGGGCCGATGTTCGACTTTCCCTCGCCCGAATGGATGGCGTCGTACAAGGACGCGATCAACTCCAACGAGGCCTACAAGGTCGCCGGCAAGGACTGGACCTACGGCGTCGTCGCGATGGTCGTGAAGGCCGATCCCTCCCTCGGCTTCGACGAGGACATGGCGATGTGGCTCGACGTGCACCAGGGGAGCTGCCGCGACTGCAAGCTCATGCCGGCCAAAGAGGCCGACGCGGCGCCGTTCGTCATCGTCGCGCCCTACACCACGTGGAAGCAGGTCATCCGCAAGCAGATCGACCCGACCAAGGCGATGATGCAAGGCAAGCTCAAGCTCGTGAAGGGCGCGCTGCCGGTGATGGTCAAGCACGTGAACGCGTCCAAAGAGCTGGTCGAGTCGACCTGCCGCGTCCCCACCAAATTCCGCGGCGAGTGAGCGGGGCGCGGAGCGCCGCGCGCGCTCGACTATACCTGCGGTGATACGCCCGCGCGCCGCGCCGCGCCGCGCGGCCCCGTAGTCGCAGTGCGGCGCGGTGGCAATGGTGCTCGCGAATCATCGCGCCGAGGTCAGGGCATGCTTGACCGCGCGCCGAGAGACCGCAGACAATCCGGAGCCATGGCGAACTCCTCTCCCCTCGTGCTCGTCGCCGACGACGAGCCCTCCATGCTCGAGCTCGTGGCGCGGCACCTGCGCACGATGAAGAACCCGAAGCTGGAGGTCATCCAGGCCTCGGATGGCGAGGAGGCCTGGCGTCTCGCGCGCGAGCACCTCCCCGATCTCGTCGTCCTCGACGTGATGATGCCGGGCATGAGCGGCTGGGAAGTGTGCCGCAAGATCCGCGAGGACGTCGCGCTCGCGCACACCGGCGTGGTCATGCTCACCGGCATCGGCGAGAACCTGAACTCGATGACGAGCCCGCTCTACGGAGCCGACGCGTACATCGACAAGCCGTTCGAGTTCGACGACTTCGACTCCAAGGTCCGCGAGACGCTCACGTCGCGCGAGCGCCACCGCGAAGGCGTCGTGCGGCCTCCGCTCAACGGCACGCTCGCGGCGGCCAAGCCCGCCGTCGGCGACGACGACGACGCGCCTGCCAAGAGGCCGGCCAAGGCCAAGGCGCCGCCGCCGAAGGCCGAGGCGAAGGCGCCTGCGCCCGCCAAGGCCGCGCCGAAGCCCGCCGCCCCCGCGAAGAAGGCGCCGGCGAAGAAGGCCCCCGCGAAGGCGCCGGTGGCGTCGGCTCCGAAGAAGGCCCCCGCGAAGAAGGCCCCCGCGAAGACGGCCCCCGCGAAGACGGCCCCCGCGAAGGCGCCGGCGAAGAAGGCCCCCGCGAAGAAGGCCCCGGCGAAGAAGGTTCCGGCGAAGGCGCCCGCGAAGAAGGCCGCGAAGAAGGCCGCCAAGCGGCGCTGACTCGCCCTAGCGCGAAGCTCGTCGAGGGGTGGTACGCTCGACGATGATGAAGCTTCGCCGCGCTTCTTGGGTCGCCGTCGCCACGCCGCTCCTCGTGGTCATCGCCTGCGTCGGTGACGACCCCAAGCCCGCGCCCGCCGGTGGTGACGCCGGCGTGGACGCGCCGAGCGCGTCGTCGGGCTCCTCGTCGAGCTCGGGCGGAGACTCGGGCGCGAGGGATCCGCGCGTGGCCTGCTCGGCGGCGCAGTGCGGCGCGAGCGAGGTCTGCTGCGCCCTCAAGACGGAGAAGTGGCCGAACGCCGGCTGTCGCCCGGTCGGCGGCTGCTCGGATCGCGAGCTTGCGTGCGACGGCCCGGAAGACTGCCCCGCGGGTCAGTCGTGCTGCGCCGAGCGCAACGCCGGCGTGCCGCCGGGCCTCGGAGGCGCGCACTGCGCGACCACCTGCCCGAAGACCACCGACGCCCTCTGCCACAGCCCCGCCGACTGCGGCGGGAAGTCGTGCGCCCCCTTCGACGGAGCCGTCGGCGATTTCCCCGATTTCGTGAAGGTCTGCGGCCTCTGAGCGCGGGCCCGGAGCCGCCACACTTGCGTTTCTGAAACTTTCGTGTACGAACTAATTCGACATCGCCGCCGTCGCGGCGTGCCGAGGGAGCGCGTCATGCCGAGTTTCTTCCAAGAAGAGCACGAGCAGTTCCGGAACACCGTCCGCCAGTTCGTCACCAAGGAGATCGCGCCGTTCGCCGACGAGTGGGAGAAGGCCAAGATCTTCCCCCGCGAGCTCTTCAAGCGCGCGGGCGAGCTCGGGCTGTTCTCGGCCCACTATCCCGAAGCGCATGGTGGCCAGGGGGGCGACTACTGGTTCAGCATCGCCAAGAGCGAGGAGCTCCCGCGCGGCCTCTCGGCGGGCGTCTCGATGGCGCTCCTCGTGCAGGGCGACATGGCCACCCCCTGCATCAGCGATCTCGGCACCAAGGAGCAGATCGAGGAGTTTCTCACCCCCGCGCTCCGCGGCGACAAGGTCGCGGCCCTCGGCGTGAGCGAGCCCAACGCCGGCAGCGACGTCGCCGGCATCCAGACGTGGGCCAAGAAGGACGGCGACGACTGGATCATCAACGGCGCCAAGACCTACATCACGAACGGCACCCGCGCCGACTTCGTGACCCTCCTCGTGAAGACGAACCCCGAGGCGGGCGCCCACGGCTGCAGCTTCTTCCTCGTGCCCACGGCCACGAAGGGCTTCAGCGTCTCGAAGAAGCTCGAGAAGATCGGCAACCACGCGAGCGACACCGCGGAGCTCGCCTTCGAGGACATGCGCGTCCCCAAGCGCTACCTGCTCGGCGAGGAGAATCAGGGCTTCATGTACCTGATGCAGAACTTCCAGACCGAGCGGCTCATCGCGTCGACGAGCTGCGGGTCGGGGCTCCGCATCGCGATCGATCAAGCCATCGCCTACGGGCGCGAGCGCAAGGCGTTCGGCAAGCCGATCATCAAGCGCGAGTACTGGCAGCACAAGTTCGTCGACCTCCTCACCAAGCTCGAGGCGGGCCAGGCGCTCAGCTACAAGGCGGCCGAGGCCTACAACGAGGAGAAGCACGTGAAGAAGGGGCCCATCTCCTTCGACACCGTGAAGCTCATCTCGATGGCCAAGATCTACATGGGCGAGCTGTCGAGCGAGGTCATCGACCAGTGCCTCCAGTTCCACGGCGGCGCCGGCTACATCGAGGAGTACCACATCGCCCGCGCGTGGCGTGACCAGCGCCTCATCCGCATCGGCGGCGGCACCACCGAGACGATGCGCTACTACGTCGCGAAGCTGCTCGGGCTCTGACGCGGCACCCACCGATCTCGCGCGGGGCGCCCCGCGCGAGGTCGGAATCGGGATATGATTCGCCGAGATGCGGCCGATCCGCTACGCCATGGTGGGCACCGGGACGGCGGCGGAGCTCCTGCTGACGCCGGCGCTCAAGGCCGTCGAGGGCGCCGTGCTGTGGAGCGTGGTCAGCCGCACCGTCGAGCGCGCCGAGCAGTTCGCGGCGGAGCACGGCGCGCAGGCGCCCGCGCCCGCGCACGAGCGGCTCGCGGACTGCCTCGCCGATCCCGATCTCGACGCGGTCATCATCGCCACCCCCGACGCGCTCCACGCCGAGCAGGCGGTCGCCGCGGCTCGCGCCGGCAAACACGTCTTCTGCGAGAAGCCGCTCGCCACGAGCTCCGCGGCTGCGCGGGCGGTGGTCGATGTGTGTATGATGCACGGAGTCTGCCTGGGCGTCGGCTACCACCACCGCTTCCACGCCGGCCACCGCGCCGTGGCGCAGGCGCTCGGCGGCGGCGCGGTCGGCCGCCTGCACCACATGCGCGTCCAGTGGAGCTACCGCGCGAAGAACGCCTCCAACTGGCGCGCCAAGCGCGAGCTCGCCGCGTTCTGGGCCCTCGCGGGCGTCGGCACCCACGCGCTCGATCTCGTGCGTTGGTGGATGATGCCCACCTGCGGCGAGGTGAGCCAGGTCCGCTCGATGATCAGCCGGGCGGCGTGGGGTGGCCCCAACGACGAGACGGCGCTCCTCCTCCTCCGCTTCGAGTCCGGGGCGACGGCGGAGATCATGGCGTCGGTGCTCTTCGACTCTCCGCGGCGAGTGGACCTCTACGGCAGCGAAGGGTCGGTGCACTGCGAGGGGACGCTCGGTCCCTACGGGGAGGGCACCATCGTCGTCGCGGGCGAAGAGGTGCGGTGGGAGCTCGCCGGGCCCTACGAGGGCGAGCTCCGCGACTTCACCGAGGCGATCCGCGGCTTCCATCCCCCCGAGGTGTCGGGTGACGAGGCGGTGCGCAACATCGAGATCCTCGAGCACGCCGTCTCCACCGACCGCGGCGGCTGACGGCGCGGGTGCGCGTCAGAGCTTGTTGAAGAAGTCCTTCACTTCTTTGGGCACGTTGAGGCCCGAGCCGCCGCTCTGGCCTCCTTGCGGCTGGCCCTTCTTCGGGCCCGAGCTCGTGCCCGTCGTCTTCGCGGTGCGGCCGCCGGCGCTGGCGCTGGCGCTCGCCGTCGCCTTGGCCGCCGTCGCTGCCGTCGCGCCGCTCGCGCTCGTGGGCGCGGCGCTCGGGGGAGGCAGCGGGACGGGCGTGACGACGCGGGGCTCGGTGGTCGCGAAGCCCGCCGCGCGCACCGCGGCGACCTGCTCGGGCGTCTCGCCGCGCCCGCTCGTGGCGATGCCGAGGAGCACCGCCACCGGCACGAGCATCACGAAGGCCGCGACGCCGGCCGCGGCGTACACCATCTGACGCGGCGTCAGCCGCTCGCGGGCGGCGGGCGGCGCGACCCCGGCGAGCCACGTCTCGGCGCGCGCGAGCGGGGTCGGCTGCGCGACGG
>JAEUKG010000635.1 GCA_016794325.1 Myxococcales bacterium
TCGTCGCGCAGCTCTCGACCGTGAGCGTGATCGCGTCGAGATCGTCCTTCCCTCGGAGGAGGGACGGGATGATCACCATCGCGGAGGGCCGCTCGTGGGGGCCTGCGGGGCGGAAGCCGTCGTCCCGCCCGAGGACCTTGCGGAGCAGGTCGCGGGCGAGGAGCAGCACGTAGTCGCTCTGCATGAACGAGAGCGTCACGAAGAGGGTGAGCGCGATCGGCCACGCGAGGAGGAACGGGTCGCGCGATCGGAGCCCCCATGCGAGTGCTTCCATGGGTCACCTCGCCGAGATGCGGTCGCCGGTGGGGGTCGCGGTCCGTCCCGGTGATCCCCCGCCCCGTACGCGCAGCGTGCGCTTGCGCGCGGCGCTGGGGTCGTCGAGCTCGAGCACGGCGAGCTGGCCGCGCGACACGTGCCCCCAAGGATCCGGCTGCGAGACCTCGCCGTCGACGAGCTCGGCGACGCGGCCCACCGGGCGGCACGAGAACAGGCCCCAGGTGCACGAGAGCACGGTCGCGCCGGGCGTCACGCCGTCGAGCTGCGTGTAGGGGACGTACGCCAGGTCCACGCGGTGCTCCAAGGCGCGGAAGATCGGGCGCTCGGCGAGCTGGGTCTCCAGCGTCGAGGCGCGCACCCTCCGCTGCTCGGCGACCTTGCGCTGCGCGCGGCGCCCGCGGAGCTCGGCCTTGGTCCGCGACAGCTCGAGCTCCACCCGCACCGCGTGCTCGTTGGCGGCGGCGAGCTCCGGCGCCGGGGGCGTGCCCCGCGCGCCGCCGAGCGACGCCGTCGTCATCCACAGTTGTTGCACGAGCGAGCGGCTGCGCCCGCGCGCCCGTTCGTTGTCGAGAGCGTCGAGCTTGAGCTGGCCGAGCGTGGCCACCTCGCGCTCGTAGTCCGCCCGCGCGACCAGCCCGCGCTCGAGGTTCGCCTTGGCGGCCTCGAGCCGCGCCGTCTGGGCGTCGACCATCGTCGTGAGCAGGCGCCGCTGATCCTCCAGAGCGCGGAGGTCCGCCTGGGTGGCCGCGGCCTGCTGGGAGCTCATCGTGGCGGTCCAGGCGAGGCCCTCGTTCGAGCGGACCTTGAGGTCCTCGAGCTTGGTGATGCTCTGCTCGAGCACGGCGATGTCCGCGTCGATCTCCTCGAGGTCGGCGTCGGCGCGGATCCGGTCCATGCGCACCTCCTCGAGCTTCGCCCGACCCGCGACCACGAGCTCGCTCTCGGGGCTGAGCACGACGGGGGCGACGAACGAGTCGGTCGCGGCGCGGTACCCCACCCGCCCCGCGCCGACGACGGCGGCGCCGAGGGCGGTGAGGGCGACGAAGGCGAACACCCGCGCCCGGAGGGTCTTCTTCGGCGCCGTGTCGTTGGTAGATGTCATTGCGATTCTCCATCCGGGCGTGCGAGCTCGACGGCGAGCGTGGCGGTGTAGATGCGCTCGGCTTCGAGCGCGATGCGCTCGAGGTCGACGAGCGTGAGGGCGTGGGGGGCTCCCGGCGGCGCTCCCGCCTCCAGCGAAGCGCGCGAGGCCAAGAGCCGATCGATCTCCCGGCTCAAGATCGCGGCCTCTCGGCGCGCGGCCTCGGCGCGGACCGCGTGGTCGCGCTCGATCCGGGCGCCCTCGCGCTGCACGGAGCCGGGGTCCGACCCCGCCTCGAGCCGAGCGGCTCGCGCCGCGTCACCTTCGTAGGCGCTCCGGAACAGGGCGCCCGTGCTGAGCCCCACGAGGACCATCCCGTAGTAGTCGAGCGGCCCGTCTTGCGGGACGACGCCGCCGCTCACCGACAGCTTGAGGGCGTCGAGCGTCCGGAGGCCGCCAGCCTCCGAGGCCACGCGCGCCGTGGTCCGCTCGACGTCGCGGGTCGCTTGGTCGAGCGGGACGGACGGGGTCCGCGGCGCCTGGCGCTCGAGGGCGGCGACCTCGGCGTCGACGCGGATGCGAGCCCGGTCGAGCGCGGCCGCGCGACCGCGCACCTCGTGGAGTTGGGCGAGCGTGATCACGCCGGCCCGCAGCCGCTCCTCGCTCGCCGCGACGTGGGCGCCCCACGTCGAGTGCTGGGCCTCGAGGAACGCGGCCTGCTTCCGCCGCGCGGCGAGCGCGCCGCGCGAAGGAGCGAGCCGGAGCGCGGTGGACGCGCGGTCGGCGGCGACCTTGGCCTCGCACTGCGCGGCGCCGAGCCGCAGCGTCTTCACCCCTCGGTACGCGTCGAGCGGTGACCACGCGAGGCCGACACGGAGCTGGACTCCGGTGCGCCCGAAGGTCGTGTCGTCGTACGCGCCGCCGAGGGGGAAGCGAAGCCCTTGGAGCTGGAGCTGGGGCGCGAAGAGGAGAGAGGCGTCGCTCGCGGCGCGGGCGCGGATCGATCCACAGGCGCTGGGCTCCTCCGCGCGCGCGTTCGTCGGCGCGAGCGCCGCGAGCGGGACGACGAGGAGCGCGCGCCACCGTAGCTGCCGGCGGGGGCGTCCGGCGCGGGGGGATGCTGCGTTCATGACGGAGGACGAGTGCAGCGGACGTGCCAGGCGAAAACGCCCACGACCTTGCGGTCGCGTAAGGGGCGAGCGTCAGCGCGTCGGCGTCCGGGCGCCAGCCCCCTGGCGTCCAACCCCGTCGACGCCGCGCGCGACACACGGGTTCTTCGGCGCCTCGTGGCTGGTGCGGCCGTTGCAACTCGCGACCGCATGACGCTCGTTCGGCGTGTGCTCTCGGGGCGGTGGTCGCTTCTCCTCGCGGCGGTCGCGGCCACATCGTGCGGCGACGACCCGGCGCAGACGCCCGCGACCCCCGCGACGACCGACGCCGCCCCGATGCCCACGCCGACGGTCACCGTCCCGGGGCCGCCGCTCGAATACTCCGTCTCCTCCGACGCGCGCGGTTGGTCGCTCGCGTGGCACGACGAGTTCGACGGAGATCGGGTCGACCCGAAGCGGTGGTACGTCAGCAGCGGGTACAAAGGGCACGGGACGATCTCGAGCGCGTTCTCGCCGGACTGCGTCGAGGTCAAGGACGGTGTCCTGCGCATCTTCGCGAAGCGCACCGTCGGCGCCGAGTACCCGTACGCGACGGGCCGCATCGACTCCTTCAAGCGGTACGGCCAGCGCTACGGGCGGGTCGAGGTCCGCGCTCGGTTCCCGCGGGCCCCGGGCGTCTGGTACGCGATCTGGGCGCGCCCCGAGAGCGGTCCGTTGCCCGAGCTCGACATCGAGGTCAAAGAGACGTCGGGCGCGCTGCGCGCGTGGTTCGTCAACCACTGGGACCTCCCACCCGTCCCCGCGGACCAGCGCCGCAGCTTCTTCACGGTGGAGGACGTCGACCCGACCGAGTTCCACGTCTACGGCGTGACCTGGCTCCCGGGCTTGGTGGAGTGGACCATCGACGGCGTGCCCTACATGCGGTCGACGACGAAGGGGGTGCCCGACTCGCCGATCTTCTGGACCCTCAACGGCTGGACCGGCGGTTGGGGCGGGAACCCCGCGGCCGATCTGCCGCTGCCGGTGGCCTTCGAGGTCGACTACTTCCGCTACTACGCCGCCCCCTTCGCCGGGACGCAGTGACCCTCCTCACGCCGCGCGCGGTGTAAGCTCCGGCTCGTGGAGGTGCTCCGCACCGCGGGCCTCGTGGTCCGCTACGGCAACAAAGCCGCGCTCGCCGGCGTCGATCTCACCGTCGACGGCCCCGGGGTCGTGGGCGTGCTCGGGCCGAACGGCGCGGGTAAGACGACGCTCTTCGACGTCCTCCAGGGCGCGCTCGCGCCCTCCGAGGGCGAGGCCTTCGTCTTCGGCCGACCGATCACGCGCTCCACCTACCCGCGCAGGCGCGTCGGGGTCGTGCTCCAGCGAGAGTTCGTGATGGAGGGGATGTCGGTCGGCGAATACGCGGAGCTCTTCGCCGCCATCCACGGCGTCGACGGCGGCCGCTCCCGCGTGCTCGATCGCGCCGCGCTCACGGGCCGCGAGCGCACGCCCGTCGAGAGGCTCTCGGGAGGCGAGGCGCAGCGGCTCTTCATCGCCGCGGCGACGGTCCACGAGCCGGAGCTCGTCTTCCTCGACGAGCCGACGTCCCAGCTCGACCCCGAGAGCAAGCTCGCCATCGGGGCCGCGCTGCGCGACCTCGGTCGGGCCCGGACGGTCGTGATGACGACGCACGACATGCGGGAGGCCGAGCGGGTGTGCGATCGGGTCGTGTTCGTGACCGAAGGGCTCGTCCGCGCCGACGGCACCCCCGAGGATCTCGTGCGGGGCGTGCCCGGCGCGCGCACGCTCGAGGACGCGTTCGTCTTCCACGCAAAGACGCGGATCGGCGACCGGGGAGACGCGCTGTGAGGGTCTTCTGGCTGCTCGTGCGCCTCCGGGTCCTCGACTCGCTCCGGGGCGGCCTCTCCGGGGTCCTCTTCGTCGCGATGCCCCTCGTGATCCTCGGCCTGGTGGCGCTCGTGTTCGCCAACGGCCAGCCCTTCGAGCGCCGCACGGTGCTCGTGGTGGCGGGCGGCGTCCCCCCCGACGTCGCCGCCGTCCTCGCCGCGTACCCCGAGTTGCGCGTCGAGGCCGAGCCCAGCGAGGCGCGGGCGATGGGCCGGCTCCGCTCGCGCGCCGCCAGCGCCGCGCTCCTCCCCGCGCCCGCCGCGCGAGGGTGGGTCGCGCGCGTCACCCCCAACGAGCGCCTGCTCGGCGCCGGCCTCGGCCATGCGTTCGGGGGCGAGCTCTCGGTCGAGGTCACCGAGGTGCCTCGGTGGGGATACGTGCACTACATCTTCCCCGGCCTCCTCACGTCGACGGCGCTCCTCGCCGGCCTCTTCGGCATGGGCTACGCGATGGTGCGGTACCGCCAGAGCCTCTTCCTCAAGAAGCTGGCGACCACGCCGCTGTCACGCTCGACGTTCGTGCTCGCCCAGGTCGTCGCGCGGGCGCTCCTCGTCCTCGCGCAGACGGCGCTCCTCGTCGGGACGAGCGCCGTCGCCCTCGATCTGCCGGTCACGGCGACCTCGGCCGCGCTCCTCGCCGGCTTCGTCGTCCTCGGCGTCCTCGTGTTCACCGGCGTCGGCTTCCTGCTCGCGTGCGCGGTGAAGACGGAGGGGGTCATGGTCGACGTCATCAACGCGCTCGGCACCGCCCTCGTCTTCTTGTCGGAGATGTTCTTCCCCAACGACACGCTCCCGTCCTCGCTCGCCGCCGTCACCCGGCTCCTGCCGTCGACGATGATGGTGGGCGCCATCCGCGCCGTGCTCGTGTTCGGCGAGACCCGGCCGTCGGCGCTCCTCCAGCCCGCCGTCGGTCTCGCCGCGTGGGCGGTCGCGACGTACGCCGCGAGCCTCTACGCCTTCCGCTGGGACCGCCGCTGACGCCGGCTCCGCGCGGATTTCGTTCGAGCTCCCGGCGCGCTGCTCTAGAGTCGCGCCATGCGCACCACGACGGGCTCGATCCTCTTCGCCCTCGGCCTCGCGGCTTGTGGCCCCGGCCCCCAGCCGCCGCCGCGACCCGTGCAGAATGCACACGACGCCCCCGAGCCCGGGCCCGCGCCTTCGAGCCCTCCGGTCGGCGGCCGGGCGCCCGAAGCCGGAGAGGTGGCCCTCCTCGGCGGGCGGCTCGTCGCCCGGCTCCCGGAGGGGGCGGCGGTGCAGGCGCGCCAACGGAGCATCATGTCGGCGGAGGAGTCCGCCGAGGAAGAGACGCGCGTCGTCGTCGAGCCGGGCCCGCGTTCGGCCCGCTTCGTGATGCTCGTGAGCGAGCGGTTCCAGTCCAGCACCGGCGACGTCGCCGCGGACGCGCGCGCACTGGTGGGCGACGAGCGCGCGGGCGCCGACCTCGCGCCGGCGTCCACCGGCGCCGGGCTCTCGGCCTCGTGGATGACCCCGACGAACCCGAG
>JAEUKG010000720.1 GCA_016794325.1 Myxococcales bacterium
CGAGCGAGAGCTTCTGCATGGTCAATCCTCCGAAACGACGCGGTTTCGCCCCGCGGCCTTGGCTCGGTACATCCGCGCGTCGGCGAGCGAGAGGAGCTCGTCGGGCCCCGCCTCGGCGCCGGCGTCGGCGAGCGGCGCGACGCCGATGCTGAGGCTCACCTTGAGGACGCCGTCGGAGTCGCCCACCGGGATCGCGAGGTCGGCCACCGCCTCGCGGATGCGCTCGGCGAGCTTCTGGGCGTCGGTGCGCCCGGTCGAGCGCGCGAGGATGACGAACTCCTCGCCGCCCCAGCGCGCGAGGAGGTCTTCGACGCGGATGAGCCGCGTCACCGCCGCGGCGACGACCCGCAGCACCATGTCGCCGGCGAGGTGGCCGTGGGTGTCGTTGAGCTTCTTGAACTCGTCGATGTCCATCATGAGGACGCTGAGCTTGACCCGGTGCCGACGCGAATAGGCCACCTCGGCGACGAGCCGCTCGGTGAAGTACTTGCGGTTGTAGACGCGCGTGAGGGCGTCGCGGGTCGACGACTCGTAGAGGCGGCGCTGGAGCTCCTCCTCGGCGTCGTCGGTGATGGCGAATCGCAGGACCACGTTGGGGCCGAGCTGGACGCGATCGCCGCTCTTCAGCTCGCGGGAGGCCACGCGGTCGCCGGCGACGAAGGTGCCGTTCGTGGCGCCGAGATCCTCGACGACGTAGGCGCCGTCGGCGCGGCACGAGATGCGCGCGTGCTCGCGGCTGACGGCGCCGTCCTCGATCCAGATGTCGGCCTCGGTGCCGCGGCCGAGCACGTGGCTCGTCCCGTCGAGGGCGAACACCTGGCCGGCGTTGATGCCCGTCATCACGGTGAGGGTCGCGCGGTCCTTCGCGGGCGTGGCCGGCACCGCGAGCTCGGGCTCGGTGGTGCGGTCGGCGGTGACCCCCTCGGTGACCCAGCTCGAGTCGCTCGAGGGCGGCCCGTAGGTGATGCGGCTCGGGCTGCTCGGGTTCGACGACGGGATCTGCACGCTCGAGCTCGACGGCCGCGCCGCCGGCTGGGCGGGCGCGGACGGCGCCTCTTCGGCAGGCACCGGGATCGGCACCGTGATGATCTTCCTCGTCTTGAACGGGTCATGCATCGTCGACGCCGCCCTGGCAAGGTAGGTTTACCACATCCGGAGTCGGAGAAAAGGCGACACGACTTGCGCACCGCCCGTGCACCGCGTAAGTCGCGCTCATGGCAGGGCTTCTCGACGGCAAGGCGGCGATCATCACCGGCGCGGGCGGCGGCATCGGCCGCGAGCACGCGCTCCTCTTCGCGCGCGAAGGGGCGCGCGTGGTGGTCAACGACATGGGCGGCGCGCGCGACGGGTCGGGGGCGGCGGACGCGCCGGCGAAGAAGGTCGTCGACGAGATCCGCGCCGCGGGCGGGACGGCCGTGGCGAGCTTCCACGACGTGTCGACCGCCGAAGGCGCGGCCGGCCTCGTGAAGGCGGCGGTCGACGCCTTCGGACGCGTGGACGTGCTCGTGAACAACGCCGGCATCCTCCGCGACAAGACGTTCCTGAAGATGGACGAGGCGATGTGGGACGCCGTGGTCGCGGTCCACCTCAAGGGGAGCTTCCTCGTCTCGCAGGCGGCGGTGAAGCAGATGATCGCCCAGGGCGACGGCGGCCGCGTCGTCAACACGACGAGCGTGAGCGGGATGCTCGGCAACTTCGGCCAGACCAACTACTCGGCGGCGAAGGCCGGCGTCTACGGGCTCACCCGGACGATGTCGATCGAGCTCCAGAAGCACAAGATCACGGTCAACGCGCTCGCGCCCATCGCCAAGACGCGGATGACCGAGGACCTGCCGATGTTCCAGAGCACGAGCTCGCTCGGCCCCGAGCACATCGCGCCCGCGGCGCTCTTCCTCGCCTCGGACCTGTGCGGCGAGCGCACCGGCCACGTCCTCGCGGTCGCGGGCGCGCGCATGTACGCGTTCAAGGTCGTGGAGACCCCGGGCAAGTTCAAGGACGACGCGATGGGCGTGTGGACTCCGCAGGAGATCGCGGAGCACTGGGACGCGATCGTCAAGGTCTGAGGGCGTACGCCGAAGAGCGAGCGAGGACAGCATGCGTATGACATCGATTCGGTACCGAGCGGCCTTCGTCGGCGCGCTCGCGCTCGCGGCCGGCGCGGCGTGCTCGAGCGATCCCGCCCCTGCCGCCCCGCCCGTGGACGACGGGCTCAAGGCGGCGTGCGACGCGCTCTTCGACGCGCAGATGGCCCGCGAGTCGACCTGCACCGGCGTCACCCTCGACGACGCCGCCAAGGCCGCGCTGAAGGCGCGGGCGCGGACGACGTGCACCGCCTCCGCGACCGCGCCCGGGACGAGCACCGACAAGGGCGCGGTGGACGCCTGCACCAACGCCCTCGCGCAGTCCACCTGCGACGCCCGCGACGAGCGCCCGCTCTGCCGGCCCGCGCCCGGGAAGCTGGAGTCGGGCGCGCCCTGCTTCGACGAGCGCCAGTGCAAGAGCGGCTTCTGCAAGCACGAGAGCGCGGGCGCGACGCTCGCGCGCTGCGGCAAGTGCGCGCCGCTGCTCGAGCCCGGCGCCGCGTGCACGCTCAACGACCGGTGCGTCAAGGACGCGGCGTGCCTCAACGGCGCGTGCGTGCGCTTCACCGTCGTCGGCGTCGGCGCGGCGTGCGTGGGCCAAGGCAACGTGAAGTGCGAGGACGGCCTCGTCTGCGCGGAGTCGGGCAAATGCGCCGAGCGCATCGCCGACGGGCAGCCGTGCAAGTCGTCGCCCGAGTGCGGGCTCGACCTCATCTGCAAGTCGTCCAGGTGCGCGTCGCGCCTCGCCGAGGGCGCCGCCTGCAAAGGCAGCGAGGAGTGCCAGTCGGGCCTCGTCTGCGGCCCGAAGAGCGGCAAGTGCGAGCGGCCGAAGCACGCGGCGCCGGGCGAGAAGTGCGACGGCGCTCTGACGCAGTGCACCACCGGGCCCTGCTCGGCGGCGACCAACGGCGTCTGCCCCGAGGTGCGGGGCGAAGGCGGCGCGTGCGATCCCGCCGACAAGAAGACGACTTGCGACCGCTTCCTCCGCTGCGTCGAAGGGGCCTGCGCCGTCGACGACGCGACGGCCTGCAAGTAGCTCCCAATCGGGGTCGCGCCCCCTTCGCGTCGTGATAGCCTCGGGCGACATGGTCAAGCCTCGCGCCATCGTGCAAGCCGCCGCGCAGTACGTCCGAAAGAACCCCGACGAGGTGGTGCGCGCCGCGGTCAACGCGGCCGGCCTCAAGTTCGGCGTGCCGCTCGCGGCGCTCCGCTTCCTCGCCGACCAGATGCCCGCGGGCAAGAAGGCTCCGAAGGACGTCACCATCGGCGCGACGCCGCCGGCGCTGCGCCTCTCGGCGGTGGTCGACGCGATGGGCACCGCCGTCCGCGCCTCGGCCGCGATCCGCATCGAGGAGGTCGCGATGTCGCCGGAGTCGATGCGCGTGACCGTGCGCCTCCGCGACGTGAAGCTCGAGCTCGTGGGCGACAGCGACTCGCCGGTGGCGACGCTCATCAAGTCGGGCGCGCTCGACCTGTCGAAGCCGGGCAACCTCGTGAAGTTCATCCCGAAGCGCCCTCCTGCGATCGTCGAGGCCGAGGGCGACCGCATCGTGGTCGACCTCCTCAAGGTGCCGAAGCTCGCCGAGAACCCGCGCCTGCGCAAGGCGCTGTCGGTCGTGACGCCCGTGCTCGGCATCGGCGCCATCGAGACCGACCGCGATCACCTCTACGTGAAGCTGCGCGCGAGCCCGCTCGGTCTGCTCGAGTCGGTCAACGCCATCCGCGGGCGCTGACCCGCTCCGCTCGAGCTTCGACCAAGCTCGACCGAAGGCGGTACATGCCGGGATCGCGCTCGCCGCGCGCAAGCCTTGCATCCGTAGCAGCTCAGCCGTTCTTTTTCCGTCGGCGCGGGCCCCCCGCGCCTGGACGGTGCGTGCGTCGTGAGCTACACGCGACCGCAAACCGATGTTCTCGGTTGGGGGCGTCGGGGCCATGATTTCAAGGAGTTAACCTTGAGAACGCGGCTTGCATGCTGATTGAGTCATTCAACCAGTTGGCGCCCATGACTGTCCTCACCACCGCCCTCGCCGCCTTCGCGTTCTTCTTCGTCGCCGACCTGATCTACGCGCTCGACCACTATCTCGTTCATCACGATCGGGAGCGCTACAAGGTCACGCACGGCCGCCACCACCGCCGCTACAACGGCAAGAAGGACGCCCCTCAGCTCGACGCGTACGAGCTGTCGACCTACACCACCGCCGCGGTCGTCTCCTGGTTGCTGATGAGCGTGCTGTCGCTCTTCACCGGCAACTGGGGGTTCTTGCTCGGCGCGGTGCTCAAGTACGCGCACACCTTGCTCTTCCACCTCTACCAGCACGGCTGGTGGGGAGCGGTGCCGCTGCGCAAGCAGAAGCTCGGCGCGCCCAAGCGCACCTGGCTCCTCGCGTCGGCGAAGTACCACGCGTTCCACCACTCGCACCCGGACGACGCGGTGTTCACCTACTCCGAGTCGTGGGCGGGCTTCGACCGCATCCTCGAGTGGGCGCACCCCTGGCTGGTGAAGCTCACCAAAGACGGGCGGGCGCACGTGCGCACCGACCACCGGGATCCGACGGACGATCACCACGACGACACCTCGGCGGGCGGAGCCGACGACGCCGCGGAGGCCCGATGAACTGGCTCGGCTGGAGCACGCGCGCCATGATCGGCGCGCTGGTCGGCGCCATCCTCGGCGGCTTCGCGTACGCGTGGCTGCTCGCGCGGGGCTGGGACGCACCGTACGTGGTCGGCGCCCTCGCCGGCCTCGCCGCGTTCGTGCTCTCGCCCGACAAGAGCGGCCTGCGCGGCCTGATCGTGATGACCCTCGCCCTGTGGACGGGGGCGATCGCCCAAGGCTTCGCGGGCCCGTTCCGCGGGGTGGGCGTGCTCGCGTTCCACCACACGCTCACCCCGGCGCGCGTCGCGCTCTACCTCGTGAGCGCCGCGGTCGCCTTCGCGCTCGCGCGCACGTCGATCCGCCGCGGCGCCGGCAAGCGCGCCGCGGGGGCATGACCGCGGCGCGCCCCGGCCCGCGTCACTTGCAGCTGCTGCCGTCGGGGATCTGGCACTTCTTGTCGAGGCAGTTCGCGAAGTCGTCGCAGTCGCTGTCGGGGCTCTGGGGATCGCAGGCCGCGCCGTCGGCGAGGATGGTGGGGCACTTGCCGGGGATGATCTTCGACCCTTCGTACTTCACGCCGCGGCACGAGCCCTTCTCGCAGCGCGTCTTCGTGATGTCGCAGGGCTCGCCGGGCTTGGCGTAGACGATCTTCACGCACTTCTTGGCCTCGGCGTCGCACGCGAAGCCGGATTTGCAGGACAGCCCGCTCGCGTCGGTGGAGCAAGCCTCCCCTTCGCCCGGCGGCTCGCTGCACTTGCCGTCTTTGCAGGTGAGCTTGGACGCGCACGACGGCTTCCCGGTGCCGCAGGCGGCGCCGAGCGCCCCCTCCTTCACGCACTTCTTGGTGCCCGCGTAGTCGCAGGTGAGGCCCGTGTCGCAGAAGCTCTCGACGCCGCTGACGCCGCACGCGTCGCCCTCCTTGAGCCTGGCCGGGCTCGCCTTGCACGTGCCCTTCGGGGCCGCGCCCACGCTCTCGCAGTACGCGTTGTCGACGCAGCGATCGACCTTCGGATCGCACTCGGCGCCGACGGCCTTGAGCGGACCGCACTTCCCGCACAGCGCGTCGGGGGTCGCCTTCTGGCAGAACTTCGTCCCGCACTGCGAGCCGGCGGAGCACCCCGCGCCTTCGGCGAGCGTCCCCGCCGGCGTCTTGCACGCGGTCGTCTCGGTCTCGCACGACGCCTCGCCCTTGATCGAGTTGGTGCACGAGGAGAGGAACGACTCGTTGACGCCGGAGCCCGGCGAGGCGACCGCGGACTTGCACAGGGTCAAGAAGCGCGACCGGTCGCCGAAGCGCGACGAGCCGCACGACGACACCTTGGCGGTGAGCGCGTCGTAATACGAGGCGCACGACGCCTCGGCGCTCGACACGGGGTCGTCCGGGCAACCGGCGAGCAGGAGGCCGAGGAAAGGAAGGACGAGGAGGGTCGCTTTGCGCATGGGGCGCGGCGTACGCAAGAAGGATGCCTCGACGGCGACGGCGGGCTTGGGCTCGATTCCTCGTGATTTCATGCGAATGTCGACCTCCTCGACCGTGATCGCCACGCCCTGGCCCCTGGTCTCGGTGTTCACGCCGAGCGCCTCTGCCGGAGGTGGACCTTCATCTTCATGCCGTGCGCGGGCCTGAGCGTGGCGCTCGGGTGCGGAGCCTCGACGCCCACCGCGCGGAACGAGGCGTGACGGAGCATCTTCGCGAGCACGAGCTGCGCCTCCATCATCGCGAAGTGGTTGCCGATGCAGACCCGCGGCCCGGCGCCGAACGGCAACCAGGCGAGCTTGTGCCGGCCTGCCTCGGCCTCCGACAGGAAGCGATCGGGGTCGAAGCGCTCCGGGTCGGCGAAGACGTCCGGACGCCGGTGCAGCGCGTGGGGGGAGATGAGCACCACCGTGTCCCGCGGGACGTCGTGACCGTCGAGCGAGGTGTCCTCGATGGCCTGCCGCGCAAAGAAATATACCGGCGGGTATAGTCGCAGCGCCTCCTTGAACACGCGGAGGGTGAGCGACAGCCGGGGGAGATCCTCGAAGGTGGGGTCGCCGTCGAGCGCGTCGACCTCGCGCTGCACGGCGGCATAGACGTCGGGGTGGTTGCACAAGCAGTGAACCGACCACGCGAGCCCGGTCGCGGTCGTCTCGTGGCCGGCGACGAACAACGTCAAGACCTCGTCGCGGACCTGCTTGTCGCTCATCGCGGTCCCGTCGTCCTCGTCGCGCGCGGCGAGGAGCTTCGAGAGGAGGTCGGCGTGAGGAGACACCGCGCGCCGGCGCGCGTCGATCATCCGCTGCACCTGCTCGTCGAGGAGCTTCACCGCCGACCGGAGCGCGCGGCCGTCGCGCCCGGTGAGGACGAGCGGTTGCTCGAGGCGCGCCGCCGCCGACGACGCGAGGTTGCTCCCGACGCGACCGCCGAGCTCGCGGAGGGTGCGAGCGACCACGAGGTGGGCGATCGCGGAGACGCTCGGGGAGTGCGCGCTCGTCCACTCGAGGGCGACGGTGAGCGCCTCGCCGATCGCGTCCGCCTCCGAGAAGGTGTCGGCGTCGAAGAGCGTCTTGCCGGCCACGCCCATGGTGATGCGCGTCGTCTCGCGCGCGAGCTCGATGGTCGCGCCGTCTTCGAAGCCGGCGACGACGCGCTCGGCGCACGCCACCAAGTCGGCCGCGTACGTGCGGAGCTGGGCGGGGTGGAACATCGGCGCCATCAGCCGGCGCTGCCTGCGCCACAGCTCACCGCGGCTCGTGAAGAGCCCCTCGCCCGCGAGCGGGTAGAGGGCGTAGCGCGTCATCGACGATTTCTCGAAGGAGCGGGCCTTGTCGACGAGGGCCTCCTGCAGGACCTCGGGGTGGTTGACGAAGACGGCGGTGCCGATGGTCTGGATGCGCGCCATGCGATCGACCTCGCGCTCGACGCGGCGGACGAAGGCGAGGCGATCTTCGGCGATGTCGGGGATGTGACCGAGCAGCGGGGCGCCGCCTGCCATGACGGGGATGTCGTCGAACCTCACCCGGCGAGTATCGCACGACCGGCGGCGCCGCCGCGCCTCATCCGAGGGCGCGCGCGTGGGCGAAGGTGTCGGCCGCGTGGCGGAAGCGCACGACTCGCCCGCGGTCGTCGAAGCGCCAGACGTGCGCCTCGTCGCCTTCGCTCACCTTCTTCCCCGTCGCCTTGACGGTGAAGTCGATGCCGATGAGCGCGACCACGACCGGCCCATCGCCGACGATGTCGTGGACCTCGAACTTCGTGATCTCCATCGCCGCGAGCGACTGGAAGAACTCACCGACGCCCTTCTTCCCGCGGCGAGGCGCCAGCCACGGGACGCCGTTGTCCGCGGCGCCGTACTCCCACACGACGTCGTCCGACATCACCTCGAGGATGGCCGGCACGTCGCCGCGACCGAACGCTTCGTAGATCTTCTTCACGGTGGCCGAGTTGCTCATGGGGATCTCCTTCCCCCGAGCTACGTTCACGGGCGCGGTTCGGACGATGGGCATTTGTGCCTATCGTCAGCGTTTCCGTCGTCGTTACGGGCAGTTGCCGTCGTCGCAGGGGCTGACGAAACCGCGCGCGTTCGCTAGCCTCGGAGGGATGGCGCGCTCGGGCCCGCCGCTCCACGTCCTCGACGCGCGCATCCAGGCGCGCTGCGACGCGATCCGCGAGGCTCACCCGGCGTGGCCGTGCGGCCCGGGGTGTGACGCCTGCTGCCGCGCGCTCCCGCACCTGCCGCGGATCAGCGAGCCGGAGTGGGCGCGGCTCCGCGCGGCGATCGCCGCGATGCCCGACGAGGCGCGCGCGCGGGTGGAGGCGCGCGTCCGCGAAGCCCCGCCGACGGGCCCGCTCACCTGCCCGCTCCTCGATCGCGACGCCGGCGCGTGCCTCGTCTACGGCGCGCGCCCGCTCGCGTGCCGCACCTACGGCTTCTACACCGAGCGCGACGCGGGCCTCCACTGCGCGAAGGTCACCCGCTTCGCCGAAGAGCGCGCCGCCGAGGGCGCGCCGGTGGTCTGGGGCAACGGCGAGGCGCTCGCCGCCGACGCCGACGCCCACGGCGAGCCGCGCTCGCTCGCCGATTGGTGGCTCGTGTAGAGTCCGTCGCGATGCCCTCGCTCGCGACGCTCCGGCGCGACCTCGCGAATTTCGCCCGCTACCACCTCGTCCAGCGCGCGGAGACCCACCCCGCGCGCACCGACGACATGGGCATCGTCCCCCTGCCGTTCGATCTCGACGCGTACGTGGAGCGGCTGCGCAGCCTGGACGGCGCGCGCTTCGAGGTGTCGGAGGAGGCGCGCGTCGAATACCGCGGGCGCGCGCACCCGATCCTCTGCGCGCGCTCGCGCGCGCCCGCCGGCAGGCCGTCGAAGACGCTGCTCGTTCTTGCGGGGGTCCACGGCAACGAGCACGCCGGGCTCCTCGCGGTGCCGCCCCTCCTCGAGCGCTTCGACGTCGAACGAGCGCGGCTCGTCGTCTTGACCCCGGTGAACCCGGTGGGCGCCGCCGAGCTCTCGCGCTTCAACGCCGAGGGGTACGACGTGAACCGCGACTTCGTGCGCTTCGCGACCCCCGAGGCGAGGGTCGTGCGCGACGTCTTCGATCGCGAGCGGCCCGACTTCGTCGTCTCGCTCCACGAGGGCCCGCAGGACGCGACGTTCATGTTCGCGAACCGCTTCGTCGACCCCGGCCTCGCGCGCGCCCTGTGCGGCGCGCTCGCGGCGGGCGGCACCGCGCTCGCCGAGCGGGACTACTTCGGGCTCCGGCTCACCCCGCCGGGCCTCTCGGCGTCGTCACGCACGGGGCGCGCCGTCACCAAGCTGTGGGCGCTCACGCTGGGGATGAAGGCCTCGATCGCGTACTCCGAGGACCGCGCGATCCCCGAGATCGTCCTCGAGAGCTCGTGGCGCATGCCCGACCTCCAGGCGCGCGTGCGCCCCCACGTCGACCTCGTGAACGCGGTCGCGGCGCGCCTCTGAGATCGGGCGCGGTCAACGATCGAGGAGCCGGTCGCCGTACAGCTCGCGCAGCTTCGTCTTCAGGAACTTCCCGGTCGACGTCTTCGGGATCGCCTCGACCTCGATGAAGAGGTCGGGCTCCCAGAACGACGCGAACTTGCCCTTCAGGTGCGCGCGGAGCTCGGCCTCCGTCGCCTTCGCGCCCGGCTTCCACACCACCGCCGCGATGGGCCGCTCGTCCCACTTGGGGTGCCGCCCCGCGAACACCGCGGCCTCGAGCACCGCGGCGTGGCTCATGAGCGCGTTCTCGAGCTCGACCGAGCTGATCCACTCGCCGCCGGACTTGATGACGTCTTTGGTCCGGTCGCAGATGCGGACGTACCCGTCGGCGTCGATGGTGACCACGTCGCCGGTGCGGAACCACCCGTCGTCGGTGAAGCGGTCCTTGCCTTCGCCGCCGAGGTAGGCGCCCGCGACCCAGGGCCCGCGGACCTCGAGCTCGCCCATCGATTTCCCGTCCCACGGCAGGACGCGCCCGTCCTCGCCGCGGCTCCGCGTCTCGACGAGCGGCGCCGCGTAGCCCTGCGACGATCGCACCGCGAGCTTCTGCTCGTCGTCGAGGTCGTCGTGGATCGGGCGCAGCTTCGCCGTCGTCCCGATCGGGCTCGTCTCCGTCATCCCCCACGCGTGCATCACCGTGATCCCGTGCCGGCGCGAGAAGCCGTCGATCATCGACGGCGGCGCCGCCGAGCCGCCGACGACCATCCGCTCGAGCCGGCCGAGATCCCAGCGCCTCGGCTCGCGGTCGAGGTGCGCGAGGATCCCGAGCCAGATCGTCGGCACCCCGGCGGCGAAGGTCACGCGCTCGCTCGCCATGAGATCGAGCAGCCCCTCGGGGTCGAGGTGAGGCCCGGCGAAGACGAGCTTGGCGCCGGTGAGCAGCGCAGCGAAGGGGATCCCCCACGCGTTCACGTGGAACATGGGGACGACGGGGAGCAGCGTGTCTTGGCCGCGGATGCCCATCGTGTCGGCCATGCAGACCGCCAGGGTGTGGAGCATCGTGGACCTATGAGTGTACACTACACCTTTTGGGTGGCCGGTGGTGCCGGAGGTGTAGCAGATCGCCGCCGGCGTCCCCTCGGCGAGGTCGGGGAACGGGAACGAGCCCTCCTCGGCCGCGAGGAGCGCCTCGTAGTCGAGGGTGCCAGCGGGCGCGGCGCCGCCGTCGGCGACGACGATGACGTGGCGGATCGAGGGCACGTCCTTCACGAACTTGTCGAGGAGCGGCAGGAGCGACGAGTCGACGATGACCACCGAGTCGCCGGCGTGGCCGGCGATGTAGGTGAGGTCGCTCGGGTGGAGCCGGAGGTTCAGGGTGTGGAGCACCGCCCCCATGCACGGCACCGCGAGGTACGCCTCGACGTGGCGGGTGTGGTTCCAGCACAGCGTCGCGACGCGGTCGCCCGGCTTGACGCCGAGCCGCGTGAGGGCGTTCGCGAGCTTGCACGCCCGCGGGTAGAGGTCGCCGAAGGTGGATCGGTGGAGCGCCTTGTCCGCGGCCCGGCTCACGATCTCGCTCCTCGGGAAGAGGGTGCGCGCCCGCTCGAGCAGGTACTTCAGCGTCAGCGGCACATCCATCATCGTCCCCTCGACCATCGCTGCCTCCTTGGTGACCCGGGGCATCGTACTCCAGGCCTACTCGGGCCGGACTCCCGATGATATGCATCGGTTCGATGGCCACGGCGCGCCTCGCCGAGCTCCTCGGGGGCCTCTCGCTCTTCGCCGATCTCGCCGACGGGTTCCCCCCGGAGAAGGTGCTCCGGTCGACCCTCCTCGCGGTGGAGATCGCGCGCCGCGAGGGCCTGGGCGCGGCCGAGGTCCGCGACGTCTACTACGTGACGCTCCTCCGCTACGCGGGCTGCGTCGGCTTCTCCCACGAGGAGGCCCACGTCTACGGCGCGGGGAACGACATCGCCACGCGCTCGGTGATGGCGATGGCCGACCCCACCGAGCCGCTGGGGACGCTCCTCGCGATCGCCCGCGGGGTCGGCAAGGGGGCCGCCCTCCCCTCGAGGGCGCGCGCCGTGGCCGCCCTCCTGTCCGATCGCCACGCCATCGAGAAGCACGCGAGGACGCAGTGCGAGACGGCGCTGTGGGCCGCGCGCGCGGTGTCGATGAGCGACGGCGTCGTGGCCGCCCTCGGCGCGATCTGCGAGCGGTGGGACGGCCTCGGCGCTCCGGGGCGGCTCGCGGGTGAAGCGCTCGCGCTCCCGATGCGCGTCCACCAGGTCGGTGACGTCGCCGACATCGCCCTGGGTCGCCTGGGCGTCGGCGGCGCGCGCGAGCTCGTCGCGAGGCGCGCGGGCAAGCAGCTCGACCCGCGATTCGCCGGCCGCTTCGTCGCCGACGCCGACGAGCTCGCGGCGCTGGTGTCGGGGAGCGACGTCTGGGAGAGGTACCTCGCCGCCGAGCCGGAGCCCTTCGTCCTCGCCGACGCGAGCGCCGTCGCGCGCGCCTTCGCCAACCTCGCGGACCTCAAGTCCGTCTTCACCGCGGGGCACTCGCCGGGCGTCGCCGCGCGAGCGCGCCTCGCGGCGAGGGAGCTCGGCCTCGGCGGCGACGTCACCGTCGAGCTCGAGCGCGCCGGGTGGCTCCACGACCTCGGGCGCGCCGCGATCGCGAACGCGGTGTGGGACAAGCCCGGCCCCCTCGGCGCCGCCGAGCGGGAGCAGGTCCGCATGCATGCATATTACACCGACCGGATCCTCGGCCGCGCGCCGACCTTCGCCGCGGCCGCCCGGATCGCGGCGGCGACGCACGAGCGATGCGACGGGGGCGGCTACTACCGCGGCCTGCCGGGCGCGACCCTCGAGCCGGCGGCCCGCCTCCTCGCCGCCGCCGACGCCTTCGCCGCGATGCAGGAGCTGCGACCCCACCGCCCGGCGATGAGCGCCGGGGAGGCCGCCGACGCGCTGGCGCGCGAGGCTCGCGACGGCCGGCTGTGCCCGCGCAGCGTGGACGCGGTGATCGCGAGCGCAGGCGTCGGCTCACGACCGACCACCACCCCCGGCGCGGGCCGCGGGCTCAGCGACCGCGAGATCGAGGTGCTCGTGCTCCTCGCGCGCGGCAAGTCGAACCGCGAGATCGGCGCGCTCCTCGACATCTCGCCGCGCACGGTGCAAAACCACGTGGCGCACGTGTACGACAAGATCGGCGTCTACAGCCGCGCCGGCGCGACGCTGTTCGCGGTGGAGGCGGGCCTCGTCGGCGCGGGGGCGCGCGACGAGCACCGCGACCCGTCGCGCTGAGATCGTTCGAGGGGTCGAGGCGGCGCCGAGGACCGCGCGGAACAGCCTCCCGGCGTCGACCACGCACCGCGGCGACGACGACGGGAGCTCGGACGAGACCGACGCGAAGGTTCGCGGGCGCCGGCGTCACGCGGGCTCGAAGACGAGCTTCACCGAGCCCACCGCGATCTCGTCCCCGCGCGACAGCGGCAGGGGCGCCGACCCGAGGGGCTTGCCGTTGAGGAGGGTCGCGTTCGTCGACCCGAGATCCGTCGCCCAGAAGCGCCCGTGCGCGTGGAAGACGCGGGCGTGGCGGCGAGACACCGAGCTCTCGACGATCGCGATGTCGGCGGACACGGTGCGACCGAGCACGCACGTCGGACCGAGCCGGTGGCGGCGACCGAGCTCGGCGCCGCTGGTGACGACGAGGTAGGCCTCCGGCACCGGCCCCGACGCGCCGCCCCCGAACGCCCGCGAGTGCGCTCCCTCGCGGGTGGAGAGCGCCGCCGTTCCGCCGACCGCTTGGGTCTGCCGGCGAAACTCGCCGTAGGCCTCGGGATCGGGGTGACGCTCCATCGCCGTCGCCTCGTCGATCAGGAGCTCGCGCGCCTCCTCGAGCGCGGCGCGGGCGTCACCGAGCTCCTCGGCCCCCGTGACGTGGAGGAGCACCTCGACGTCGGCGAGGACGCCGCGCAAGATCGCCGCCGCGCCGTCGAACTGCCCGCGGTCGGCGAGGGCGCGGGCGCGGGCGCGAGCCTCGTCGGCCCGCGCGAAGAGGACGCGCGCCCCCGCGGCGTGGTTGGGCGTGAGCGAGGCGCCGCCGACGTCGAGCGCCGCCGCCGCGTCGACCTCGTGGAGCGCGGGAGCGCCGGGGATCGCGAAGCGCAGCTTGGCGGTCACGAGCCGACCGCCTCGCGAGGGATCGGTCAGCGTCGCTCGCACGCGCATCACCGCCACCTGGACGCCATGGGCGCTCATGTCCCGCAGCGGCAGCACCAGCCCCTCGGGCTCGTAGCGAGGGTGGGCCTCGCCGACGAAGCCCTCGATGCGGACCCCGCTCTCGGGCGCGACGACAAGGGCGAGCCGCTCGGCGACGACGTCGGCCTGCGCCCCGACCGCCTGGGCGATCTCGAGCTGCGCGAGCGTGGGATCGGGGACGTAGCGGTACGCGCCGCCACCGCCCGACGCGATCGCCTCGAGCATGGCGTCGTCGTGGTGGGCGCCATATCCGAGTGTGGATATCGAGGCGCGCTGCCGAATCTGGCGCGCGAGGGCGCCGAGCTCCGACGGGGAGGCGAGGCCGGCGTTGGCCTGGCCGTCGCTGAGGAGGATGATGGCGCGGCGCCCCGGCCTCTCGGCGACCCGCGCCTCGGGCGAAGGCGCGCGGTCGTGCATCGCGACGGCTTCGCGGAGGCCGGCCTCGACGTTGGTGCCACCGCCGGAGGTGAGGCGCGCGACGCGCGCGCGGACGACCCGGCGGTGCGACGCGTCGAGCGCGCCGAGCTCCACGACCTCGGCAGCCCCGCCCGAGAACGCGACGACGCCGAGGCGATCCCCGGGGCCGAGGAGATCGACGATGCGCTCGACCGACGCGATGACCTGCTGCAGCGGTGGCCCCGCCATCGACCCCGAGACGTCGAGCGCGAGCACGGCGGAGATCGGGGGCCGCCCCTGCTCCACCGGCCTGCCGGCGCCGGTCCGCACCTCGAAGACGACCGCGAGCGCGTGCTCGCCGGGCGGCGCCCGCCGCGCGTCGACCTCCGCGGTGAGCGTCACCACCGCGCTCGCCCCGCTCCCCCTCGAGACCCTGCCCGCGTGCTCGTTTTCGCCGTGTTTCACGGGGGAGGAGACGCGGCTCGGGCCACCGTCTGACATCGACCCGCGCGCCGCGAGGGCGGCCCCCGTCAGAGCGCGATCCGGAAGACGCCCCCGTCGGCGACGACGTACACGTCCTTCGCGTCCGCGGCGAGCGACGTCACCCGCCCGGGCACCGGGGCGATCTCGACGAGCGGGCTCCCGTTGGTCGTCGACCGCCAGACCGAGCCCTTGTTGTCGATCTGGATCCCGGCCGAGCCGCCGACGAAGATGGACTCGCCGACGACGGCGAGGCCCGACAGGCTGCCCATCGGGCCCTTGTGCGTCGTCGGCTCGCCCCCGGTCGGGGGCACCGACTGGAGCCCGGCGCCGATGAAGTAGAGGCGACCCGACGCGTAGGTGAGGTGCCCGCCCGTCTTGCCCACCTCGGCGGGCGTGCCCCCCGTCGGGGCGACCTTCATGAGGCGGCGGTCGATGAGGCTCTCCACGCTCGCGAAGAAGAGATCCTTGCCGTCGCTCGCGAGGCCGTCGATGGGCTTGCCCCACTCGAGGACGACCTTCGACTTGCCGGCGGGATCCACCGCCATGATCGTGGCGCCCTTCTTCTTGGTTCCGGCGACGAACACGGTGTCGCCCACCTTGGTGATGCCTCGCTGCAAGAGGCCGACGCCTTCGACGACCTTCTCGCAGGGCGCGCCGGCGCCGTCCTTGGGCCCCCGGTAGACGGCGCTCGGCCCGAGCGCAGGCGCGAGCGTGTAGACGTGTTTGTCGTCGACGAAGAGCTCCTCGGGCGCCTGGAGCATGTCATTGATCTTGCAGAGCATGACGGCGGGGCCGCCGCCGCGCGGGGCGCGGCGGATGCCGGCCGCGCCGCTCTTGTTCGACGACCAGTACACGTTCGCGGCGTCGACCGCGACGCCCCACGCGCGCTCGTCTTTCGGCTGGGCGAGGGTGGCTGACTTCGCGGCCGGCGCGGGCGCTTGCGCCGAAGCCGTGGGGCTCGCGGTGCCGGTCGACGCGGACGATGGCGCGCCGGGCCCCGCGTCGCCGTCGCCCTTCTTCCCGAGCAGGTTGCAGCCCATGAGCGCGGTGATCCCCAGGAGAGCGGCCAAGGCGTGGTTTCGCATGCTCCGGGGTGTACCACGAGGAAGGCGCCCGCGGGCGCCGCCGTACACCGACTCGACCGACTCGACCGACTCGACCGACTCGACCCGAGACCTCGAACCGAACGGCTGACCCAGCACTGCCATGGCCCCCTCCACCGCCTCCTCCCCCGGCTCGTCGCGCCACCGTCTCGCTGCGGCGGGCCTCCTCCTACCCCTCCTCCTCCCCCCCCTCGCCGGCTGCGCCTCGCTGCCCGAGCCCAAGGCCCAGCCCACCGGTGAGCCGCTCAGCGTCCGCGAGAAAACTGTACACTACACCTATCAGACCAAGGAGAAGGTCGGCGAGGTGGAGCACAAGGACTCGACCGGTCGTTCGATCGGCAAGTCCGACGTCTACGCCAACCGGACCCACCACGGCTCGTACCAGGTGTGGAGCGGCTTCCAGGGCAACCAACCCGTGAGCGACGACGACTTCTACCGCATCGCCAAGGACGAGCGCGCGTCGGCCGAGATCAAGAGCTCGCGCGAGTTCGGCGTCACTCTGAATCGAGTCGGTCTCGGCGTGCTCGCGGCTGGCGTCGCCTCCGCCGCCGCCGGGTTCGCGCTACGAAGCAGCGACGGCAGCAACACGGCACCGAACATCCTGATGTACGGCGGCGTGTTCATGGTGCCGGTGGGCGGCATCCTCGCCTACCTCGGCGCCGCCAAGTCGGGTGCCGAGCACCCGCTCGATCAGGGGCGGGCCGAACAGGCCGCGAGCCGCTACAACTCCACCCTCGACGACGTCGGGACGACCGCGGTGACCTCGGCGACGGTGAAGCGCCGCTAGGTCGCGGCGCCGCGCGCACGGGCGCGAGGCCTCGAATCGAGGACACACCGCGGGCCGCGAGATATGCTCTCCGCCGATGGATGCCCCGGACGCCGACGTCGCCGCCCTCGCCCTCGAGCGCCACTTCCACGCGGCCGGCGCCGCGCGCGCGGAGGTCTACGAGATCGCGGCGACCGGCCGGCGGCGCGACGCGGCGCGGCTCGCCGTGGTGCTGCGTCCGTACTCCGTCCCCAACGTCGTGAGCGCCCACTACGCGCTCCTCGACGCCACCGGTTACGGGTGGTCGGGGCGCGTGGCCTACGCCGACGCGGCCCGACCGAAGGCGCCCGCGCTCGCGAGCGCGCGGCGCGTCGTCCTCGGCCCCGCCGAGCGAGAGGCGGCCGCCGCCCGGCTCGCCGAGATCGCGGCGAAGCGAACGCCCGACGATGACACCAACGAGCGCGTCGTGTCCGAGGACGACCTCGCGGATCTCGTCCGCGCCCACGCGGGCGAGGTCGTGGCTCGGCTCGACTCCCCCGTCTTCGAGGTCACGGCGGATCCCTACGCCGAGAAGGGCCGCGGGCGCCCGCGCGTCCTCGTCGTCGACGACGACCCGACGACGATCGGCGCCGTCGGGCGCATGGGCCTCGAGGTCGACGCCGAGAAGGTCACCGACGGATGGACCGCCGTCGAGCGCATCCTCGACGGCGACTACGACCTCGTGCTGTGCGCGGTGAAGCTCGACGGGGAGCTCGGGGGATCCAAGGTCTTCAAGATGGTGGCCCAGCAGAAGCCCGACGCCGCGTCCCGCATGGTGTTCGTGGCGGAGGCGGCGCAGGTCTCGGCGGCGCCGCCAGCGTCGGTGCGCGGCCGGGTGCTCCCCCGGCCCGTCGACGCGACCGCGGTCCGGGAGCTCCTCGAGCGCTTCGCCGCCCGCTGACGCGCGACGCGGGTGGATCACGTTTGAACCAGCCGTGTCGCCTTGCGCGTCGGCGTCTTCGCCGTAGACTGCGCTCGCGCTCGTGAAAACCATCCGCGTCTTCGCCGCTGCCGCCCTCGCCCTCGCCCTCGCCTCCGCCGTCGCCTGCTCTTCGAGCGATCCCGGCGCGTCGAGCGGCGGTTCGTCGTCGGGCTCGACGTCCTCGTCGTCGTCTTCGTCGTCCTCCTCGTCGGGGGCGTCCGGCTCCAGCGGCGACGCGGGCGGGGACGGGCGCGCTCCTGCCGACGGCGGCGCCGCCGACGGCGGCGACGACATCCTCGGCACCCTCGTCGGGGCCTGCCCGCTCGTCGCGCCGATGATCGCCGCCGCGACGCCGGCGATCGAGAACGACAGCCTCGTCTTCGTCGCCGGCGAGACGTACACGAAGAGCGAGCTATCCCCAGGTGGACAGAAGCTCTTCGACACCGCCAACGCCGGAGGGAGCTCCACCGAGTCGGAGGTGATGAGCTACGAGGTGCTGCGAGCCTGCGCCGGCGCCAAGCTCCTGAAGACGGAGACCGAGATCGGCTACGAGCCGCCGTCCGACGCCGCGCCGAACTCGATCACCGACATCCTGATGGAGATCGGCGGCAAGAAGGTCGGCGTCAGCGTCACCCGCGCCTACAAGCCGCCGGCGATCCCGCTCACCGACGCCGACGTCCAGTCGCTCCTCGTGAAGAAGCTCGAGGGCATCAACCGCAGCAGCGAGCGCGTGCTGCCGGCCGACAAGTGGGTGAAGCAGATCCTCCACGTGTTCGCCGTCGACCAGAACGCCGCCGACGCCGTGAACCGCGTCTGGGCGACGCTCGACGCCAGCCTCAAGGCCGACACCGTCGTCCTCGTCACCCGCACGAAGGGCGGCGGCTTCATCTACTGCAACCCGGATCCGCCGCTCGGCAGCGAGTGCCCCTGATCCGAGGCGCGCGCGGGCCGGCGACGCTCACCAGTCGGAGATCGGGTCAGGCCAGATCACCTTCGCCGGCGCCATGCGGTCGATGTCGGCGTCGGCCGCGCGCCGCGACACGACCCGCCACTTGACCATGAGCGCGCGCGCCTCGGCGCGGGTCTCGGCGTCGCCGCGGCGGAAGAGGTGCCACACCGAGAGGACGTCGCGAGGGCGGGCCGCGGCCAGCGCCGCCGACGCCGCGGGGCGGCCTCCACCCTCGAAGTCGAACCGCGCGAGCGCGGACACGAGCGCCGGCGGCGCGTCTTCCGCGAAGGGCGTCCCCGGGCCCGTCGAGCGCCGCGTGTCGCAGACCGCGCCCGCGGGCACCCACGCCGAGCGGCCCTTGCCCTCGAGCGACACCTCGCCGAGCTCGACCCGCAGGCGCGCGGTCTCTCCGTCGGCGCCGACCTCGAGGTGATAGGCGCAGCCGAGGTCGACCGCGGTCGCGGCGGGGGTGTCGACGACGAAGAGCCTCGGCGGCGCGTTCACCTTCGCGGAGATCGCCCCCTTGGTGAGCTCGAGGCGGTGCTCGTTCGGCGCGGTGCCGACCAGCCGGAGGCGCGAGCCCGGCGCCACGTTCACCGCGCCGATGTCCGCGACGCGGAT
>JAEUKG010000735.1 GCA_016794325.1 Myxococcales bacterium
CGAGCGCGGACTTGTCGCGCAGCGCGGCGACGACCTCGATCGCGGGGCGGGCGCCCGCGCCGATCACCACCTCCGCCGCCTCCAGCGTGAAACCACCGTGAAACACGGTGAGCGCCGCGAGCGCGCGCTGCTCCGCTTCGTCGAGCGCGACCCAGGCGCCCTCGAGCGCGCGGTCGAGCCCGGCGGCGCCCGGCGCGTTGCTCCGGAGCCGATGGAGGATCGCGCGAGGGCCCATCACCGAAAGCCGCTGCGCGGCGAGCTCGATCGCGAGCGGCACGCCGTCGAGCTCGCGCGCGATCGCGGTGATCGCCTCGCGATCCGCCTCCGACGGCTGGAAGCCCGCGCGCGTCCGCTGCGCGAACGACGTGAAGAGCGCGTCGGCCTCCGGGAGCGGCCCGAGCTCGTGGACGATCTCGCCGGGGAGGCGCGTGCGCTCGCGGGACGCGACGAGGACGAGGAGCTCCGGCGCCGCGCGCAGCCAAGCGTCGATCACCGGCGCCGCGCGCGCCGCGAGCGCGTCGAGGCCGTCGAGCACGAGGAGGAGATCTCCCCGCGCGGCCAGCGCGCGGCCGGCGCGGCCGATCGGATCCGCGGGGCCAGCGACGTCCTCGGCCGCGCCGAGCGAGCGCAGGAGCGCGTCCACCAGGCTCGCCTCGTCCAGCGCTCCCGCCGCGTCGACCCACGCCACGCTGGACGTCACGTCGGCGACGAGGGCGACCTCTTGCGCGACCCGTGTCTTGCCGATGCCGACCGGTCCGGTGATCGCGACGAGGCGCTCCCCCTCGTCCAGCCAGCGCGAGACCGCCGCCACGTCCGCGGCGCGGCCTACGAGCGGCGTGCGCGGGGCGACGATCGCGGGCGAATCGGGACCGGCGGCCACCTCGCCATGGTATTCCAGGCCGCTCGGTCGCGATACGCTCCGCACATGAACTACTACCCGCCGCCGCCCGACCCGTTCCAGGCCGCGCCGGTGCGGGCGGCGCGGAGCGCGATGGCGATCGTCTCGCTCGCGGTCCTCGGGTTCTTCGTCCTGGTCGGGGTCGGCGTCGGCGTCCTCGTGTGGAAGATGAGCGGCGGCGCGAGGGAGACGGGCCAGCAGTTCTCGGCGGCGGCGCGCGCGTCGCGCTGGGACGACGCCCACGCGCTCCTGTCGACGAGCGCCCGCACGCACACCACCAAGGAGGAGCTGGAGCGCGTCACGTCCAAGACCACGTTCGCGACCGCGCCGTCGGTCACGTTCCACAGCATCTCGATCAGCGGCGACGAGGCCTGCCTGAGGACCGACAGCGGGAGGCAGACGGCCTACATGACGCTCGTCAAGGAGGGCGAGGCTTGGCGCGTGCGCGGCGTCGGCGTCGCGACCTCCGACGACTGCGGGCCGCACGTCTTCGAGGGGCCGTAGCGGGCTCGCGCGCCGCGTCGGCGGAAGGCACGCTTTTTCGCCCACATTTCGCTACGATAGTGGCGCTCCGATGCGCCTCCGCCTCGAACGCTACCGGGAAGTCCAAGGTCGCCTCGAGTGGACGTCCATCGTGCTCCTGGTGCTCGGCGGGATCGGCGTCCTCGTCGGCACCTTCTCGCTCTTCGTGGGCTCCATCATGTTCTTCGCCCCCGACCCCGAGGGCGGCGTGCTCTGGCAGCACCGGTCCGCGATCTTCCTGTCCGTCTTCACCGGGCTGTTCCCGATGATCGTGAGCGGGATCATGATCTGGCGCGGGATCGCGCGCCGGCGCGATCTCGGCGCGCTCCGCGGGATAGGCGCCCTCGCGCGCCAGGGGGCGACCTTCGGCGTCGACGACGTCGCGCGCGCGCTCGACGTCGGCCCGGCGCGCGCCCACCGCGTGGTCCTCGACGCCGTGGCGCGCGGGATCCTCGAGGACTCGCCGATGACGCCCGCCCCCTACACGCCCGCGCCGCCGTCGCCCGGCTTCGCGCCGCTCCCCGCGTCGGGGCCGGCGGCGACGATCCCGAACCCGATGGCGAACACCGTCGTCGCCCGCCCGACCCCCGACGCGTGGATCGGGGCCGTGCTCCACGGCACGTACCAGGTCGAGGCGCGCCTCGGCGCCGGCGGGATGGGGCTCGTCTTCCGGGGGCGCCACCTCCGCACCGGTCGCCCGTACGCCATCAAGACCCTCCTGCCCGACGCGCGCATGCACCCCGACGCGCTCCGCCGCTTCGAGCGCGAGGCCACCGCCGCGAGCGCGCTCGGCCACCCCAACATCGTGGGAGTGCACGACTTCAACGTGACCCCCGACGGCACCGCCTACCTCGTGATGGATCTCCTGGAGGGCGAGACGCTCGAGCAGCGCCTCGCGCGGGTCGGGAGCCTGGAGTGGGGCGACGCGCGGAGGCTCGTCCTCGAGCTCGGCTCGGCGTTGGCCGCCGCCCACGAGCACGGCCTCCTCCACCGCGATCTCAAGCCCGCGAACGTGCTCATGGCCCGCGCGTCGGGCGGTGGTGAGCGGCCGGTGCTCCTCGATTTCGGCCTCGTGAAGCCCCTCGAGGACGCGGTGACGTCGCGCATCACCGCGCTCGGCGAGGTGGTCGGCACCCCCCTCTACATGTCGCCCGAGCAGGCCCGCGGCGAGGTCGTCGACGCGCGGAGCGATCTGTACGCGCTCGCGGCGATGGCCTTCGAGATGGTTACGGGCGCGCCGCCGTTCCTCGACCGCACGCTGGCGTCGGTGTACGCGCAGCTCCTCACCACCGCCGCGCCCGCCGCGAGCAGCGTGGCCGGGCGCCCGCTCCCGCCCGCGGTCGACGCCGTCCTCGCCCGCGCGCTCGCGAAGTCGCGGGAGGAGCGCTATCCCGACGTGCGCAGCTTCCTCGCCGCGGTCGAGGCGATCCCGGCCGTTGCGCCCGGGCTCGCGAGGGGCGCGTGACGAACGAGCGAGCCGCGGCCTGGGTCGTCGTCGGTCTCCTCGCGACGTCGGCGGTCGGCTGCGACGACGAGCGCGACCGTCGGCGCCCCACCGGCTCGCCGCGCGACTTCCCCTCGGCGCTCGCGCGGGCCGCGTCGGCGCGCCCGGACGCGGGCGAGCCCGGCCGCCCCGCCGATCCGATCGATCCGCCGCCGCAGTCCGGAGACCTCAAGGCCGAGGTCGAGCGCTTCACGACCGTCGACGCCTGCGTCGCCGAGCACGCGCGCATCGACCCGCTGGTGGGCGACGCGCTCCGGGCGGTGGGCTACGGCACCTTCGTCCGCGACACGTGCCGCATCCTCGAGGCGCTCAAGGCCAAGGACCGCGGCAAGTGCGACGCCATCACCGCGAGCTCGCTCAAGTCGCACTGCGTGAGCACCGTCGCGATGGCCGCGGGGGCGCCCGACGCGTGCCCGTGGGAGATCCCCCAGGAGCCGGAGAGCGGGAGGGCCCCGCGGTGCCTGGCCGTCGCCGCGCGCGACCCGCGGCTGTGCGCGGCCGAGAGCACGCTCACCGGCCGCGCCGCGTGCGAGGCGGTCGCGACGCGCGACAAGACCAAGTGCACGCTCGCCGGCGAGGAGAAGGAAGAGTGCACCCGCCAGGTCGAGCGCCTCCGCGGGTTCATCGATCCGTCCGAGGTGAAGCTCCCCACCCTGATCCCGCCCGACGCGAAGCTCGTGCTCAAGACCGACGGCGGCGTCGGGGGGCCGCGCGACCTCACCACCGAGGTGCGCCGCGGCGTCGTGCTCGTCGTCGAGCGCGGCGATCGGGTCACGATGGTGCTCGGCCGGGTGGAGCTGCGCGGCGGCTCGTCGCTCGTCCCCGGCCCCGGGCACAGCGTACGCGTCGGGGCCAAGCTCGTCGTCGGAGAGAAGGCGGAGGTCGAGCGCTTCGAGATCGAGCTGCCGCTCCGGCCGGCGCTCGTCGTCCCCGGCTCGCGCTCCGACCTCAAGGCGAGCGTCACCGCCAAGGAGACGAAGCGAGGGGCGCCGATCGCCTTCAGCATCGAGGGCACGGTCGACGACGTCGAGCTCAAGGTCACCGGCAGCACGTTCGTCCGCGACGTGGTGAGCGCGAGCCGCTGATCGAGGTCGCCCGTCCGCAGTCCCCCGCGCGGGCGCGGATCTTTTCACCGACGGCGCACGAACCTGCCGCCCTCGGCCATCACGGCGTGC